>DASSVA010000328.1:0-14199 GCA_035706385.1 Solimonas sp.
GCCGGCAACGTCCGCGACATGGCGCAGGAACACGACATGATGTTCTGCGCGGTCGACTGGATCGGCATGGCGTCCGACGACATCCTCAACGTCGCGCTCGACCTGCTCGACATGTCGCATTTCCCGACGCTGCCGGATCGCGGCCAGCAGGGCTTCCTGAACTTCATGTTCCTCGGTCGCGCAATGATCACCGCCGACGGCTTCTGCGCGAACGCCGCGTTCCAGGTCGACGGCAACTGCGTGATCGACCGCCGCGAGCTGTTCTACGACGGCAACTCGCAAGGCGGCATCATGGGCGGCTCGCTGGTCGCGCTGTCGCCGGACATCCGCGCCGGCGTGCTCGGCGTGCCGGGCATGAACTATTCGACGCTGCTGCAGCGTAGCGTCGACTTCGATACCTACGCGGCATTCCTCTACGCGTCGTACCAGAACTCGCTCGACCAGGCGATGGTGCTGTCGCTGATCCAGATGCTGTGGGACCGTTCGGAAGCCGACGGCTACGCCGCGCATCTGCGCGCCGACAATCCGCTGCCGAACACGCCGGCCAAGCGCGTGCTGCTGCATCCGGCATTCGGCGACCATCAGGTCAGCATGTACACGGCGGAAGTCGAAGCGCGGACGATCGGCGCGCGCATCCACTGTCCGGCGGTCGTCGGCGGCCCGGATCCACAGCGCGGCGAGAAAGTGCAGCCCGGCGTCAATCCGGCGGTCGTCGCTGAAATGGCCGCGTTCCCGGCGCTGAGTTTCGGCCGCCGCCATCCGGACGACGAGCCGTATTACGGCATCGACTGCCTCGGCAGCGGCGCCAATCAAGGTTCCGGTATCGTCGTCTGGGACAGCGGCCCGCTCGTGCATGCCGACGGCTCGCCGTCGGATACCGGCGTCGCGCCGCCGCCGATCGACAATCGCCCGCCGCGCCCGGAATTCGGCTACGGCGCCGATCCGCACAGCTTCCCGCGCTCGACGCCGGAAGCGCGCGCGCAGAAATCCGAGTTCCTGAAATCGGACGGCCGGATCGTCGACACCTGCGACGGCAAGCCGTGCGCGACACGCGATTTCGATACCGCGCCACCGTGAGCGAAAGTCGCGCTCATCAGGGCGCTCCTGCAACAGCGATTTTGCAGGAGCGCCCCACGGGCGCGACCCATTCAATCCTCGCGGGCGATCGCCCGATAGCCGATGTCGCGGCGATATTGCACGCCGTCCCAGCGGATCGCATCGACGGCGGCGTACGCGCGCTGCTGCGCTTCGCGCACCGTCGCGCCGCGCGCGACGACGCACAGCACGCGGCCGCCGCTGGTCACGACTTCGCCGTCGTCGCGCAGCCGCGTACCGGCGTGGAACACCTTGGCATCCGCCGGCACCGCATCGAGACCGCGGATGACATCGTGCTTGCGGATCGTTCCCGGATAACCCGCCGCCGCCATCACGACGCCGACGCTCGGCTGCGGATTCCACTGCGTCGTCGCTTGATCGAGCCGGCCGTCGACCGCGGCTTCGAGCAGATCGAGCAGATCGGAATCGAGCCGGAACAGGATCGGCTGGGTTTCCGGATCGCCCATCCGCACGTTGAATTCGAGCACGCGCGGCGCACCGTGCGCATTGATCATCAGGCCGGCGTAGAGAAAGCCGGTGAACGGCGCGCCTTCGGCGGCCATGCCGCGCAGCGTCGGCTCGATGACCTCGCGACAGGCGCGCGCGTGTACTGCGTCGCTCACCACCGGCGCCGGCGAATACGCCCCCATGCCGCCGGTATTCGGCCCGGTGTCGCCGTCGCCGATCCGCTTGTGATCCTGCGAGGTCGCGAGCACGACGTACTGCTGGCCGCTGGCGACGACGATGAAACTCGCTTCCTCGCCATCGAGGAAATCTTCGACGACGACGCGCGCGCCGGCCTGTCCGAGCATCGTGCCGCCGAGCATCTCGCGGACCGCGGTCTGCGCCTGCTCGACCGTCTCGGCGACGACCACGCCCTTGCCGGCCGCCAGGCCATCGGCCTTGACGACGATCGGCGCGCCGCGTTCGGTGATGTACGCGAGCGCCGGCTCGATCTCGGTGAACACGCGGTATTGCGCGGTCGGAATCGCATGGCGTTCGAGGAAATCCTTGGTGAACGCTTTCGATGCTTCTAGCTGCGCGGCGGCGCGGCGCGGGCCGAACACGCGCAGGCCCGCCGCCTGGAACGCGTCGACGACGCCGAGCGCCAGCGGCGCTTCCGGGCCGACGACCGTGAAGCCGACGCCTTCGTCCTGCGCCAGCTTCAGCAGACCGTCGACGTCGTCGACGGCGACGTCGGCATTGCGGCATTTGGCTTCACGCGCGGTGCCGGCATTGCCCGGCGCCACCAGGACCTCGCGGACGCGCGCGGACTGCGCGAGTTTCCACGCCAGCGCGTGCTCGCGGCCGCCGCTGCCGATGACCAATACCTTGAGCGTCTCCGCCATGACCCGCCCCGCGACGAAAAAAGGGGCGCTAGGGTACCGGAAAGAAAAAACCCGCGGCAGCACGAAGGCTGCCGCGGGTGAGGGAGTTGCGGCGGCGGATCAGCGCGGCAGGATCGTGTTGCCGTCGATGCGGACGCGCTCGCCGGTCGTCAGGCCGCCGAGTTCCGGCACGTTGATGACGCGCGTGCTGCCGGTTTCCATGCTGACCGTGACGTCGTAGGTCGTCGTCGCGCGAATCTGCTGCTCGGCCATGTGGCCGCCGATCGCGCCGGCCAGCGCGCCGAGCACGGTCGCCGCATCCTTGCCCTTGCCTTTGCCGAACTGGTGGCCGATCACGCCGCCGGCAACGCCGCCGGCGACCGCACCGGCACCGGAGCCCGAACCCTTCTGCCGGACTTCGGCGATGTTGCTGATCGTGCCGCAGTCATAGCAGACCTGCGGCTGCGGCGCCGGCGTCGGGGCAACCGGTGCCGGGCGCGGTTTCGGTTTCGGCGCGGGTGCCGGGGCAGGGGCAGGCGCCGGAGCCGGAGCCGGTTCCTCGGCCGGTGCCGGCACGGGCTGTTCGGTCGGCGCCGGCAATTGCGCCGGGTCGGTGACCGGCGGCGCCTCCGTCGGCTTGTTGCAGGCAGCAAGCGCCACTGAAAACGCCAGTGCCGCAAGGGCGGTACGCAGGATTCGGGTTTGCATGGCTAAAAGGTCCTCGGCAGTCGCAGGTCATTTTGGGGCGGACTCTGGGTTTCGGGCGCTGAGCCGAAACTGAATCCGCCGGCGAACAAGGATCGACGCTGACGGTTCGTCGCGCAAGTCACGACAGCGCCGACAGCCGTGCGCTGGTCAGCGACAGCCGATAGATCAGCGTCTCGGTGAACACCTTGTAGAAGCGCAACTGGCAGTCGCGCGACATCTGGTCGAGCAGCGTCGCGTTGATCCGCAATGCCAGCACGCGGCCGATTGCGATCACGGTGGCGGTCCGCCTGGTCGTCGTCAGAAAACCGATTTCGCCGACGCAGTCGCCCTTTTCGAGCTGGTGCAGCGGCTTACCGTGCTTGCGCACCTCGGCGGCGCCGAGCGCGATGATGAAGAACGAACTGTCGACTTCGCCTTCGCGCATCAGCACGTCGCCGGGGTTGTAATTGACCATCTGGCTGGCACCGAGGATTTCGTCGATCTCCTCGTCGCTGAACGTCTCGAAGAAACGCAGGCGCCGCAGCGAATCGCGCGATTCGCGCGGCGTGACCGGCTTGTCGCCGAGACGCAGCTGATCGAACAGACGGCCGACGCACGACGCCAGCTCGCGCCCCGACTGGAAGCGCTGCGCCGGATCCTTGAGCAGCAGCCGCGCAACGATGTCGGCGACCGCCTGCGGCAGATCGGGACGCGACTCGCGCACGTTCGGCGCCGGACGGTTGCGGATCGCGCGAAGCAGCAACGGCAGTTCCGGATTGCCGAACGGCGGTGCGCCGACCAGCAGCTGGAACATCACCGCGCCAAGTGAATACAGGTCGCTCGGCGGTCCCAGCGCCTCGCGCTTGATCTGCTCGGGCGACATGTACAGCGGCGAACCGAGCACCGCCTGTCCGCCCGATGTCCCGGCGCGGCCGGCCGCGCCGATCTCGGCGATCGAGAAATCCATCAGCTTGGGCACGCCGTTGCGCGTCAGCATGATGTTGCTCGGCTTGATGTCGCGATGCAGGACACCCTTGCCGTGCGCGAACTCGAGCGCTTCGGCGCATTTGAGAATGATGTCGAGCACCTGCGCGAGCGGCGGGCGTTCGCCGTCGGCACCGCACAGATGCTGCAGCGTCCGGCCGTCGACGTATTCCATCACCAGATAGCTGATCTCGCCTTCGACACCGGCGTCGTACAGGGCGACGATATGCGGGTGTTGCAGCATGCCGGCGGCGCGCGCTTCGGCGAAGAACGCCCGCTCGTGCGCGAGGTCGTGACGAAAATCAGGGTCGTGCAGCGCGAACTTCAGCGCCACCTCGCGCTGCACGAACGGATCGAAGCCTTTGTAGACGACGCCGCAGGCGCCGCGGCCGATCGGCTCGCGCAGCTCGTACTTGCCGATCTGCATCGGCACCTGCCCCGCCCCTGCGGTATCCCCCGGCTGCATGGTCGTCGCGGCTGCGTGTCGTGTCCCGACTTTGCAGCATAGCGAGCCCGGCCGCCGGCAACCAGCGGCCGGCCGCGCTCAGAAGTGCGCGTCGTGAAACGCGACGAACGCGCGCAGCGTGCGGTCCGGCGCCTCGACGTGCGGGAAATGGCCGCTGCCGTCGAGCATCACGATGTCGGCATGCTCGATCAGCTGGCGGTAGCGCTCGGCCGTCTCGCGGCCGGCGACCGGATCGTCGCCGCCGCAGATCAGGCGCATCGGCATGCGCGTGCCGGTCAGCGCCTGCCGCCAGCGCACGCGCTGCCGGCGACGTTCCTCGACGAAACGGAACAACGCGGCGAGCGCGCGCGTGCCGCGCTGCTGGCCGATCAGCGTCCAGTAATCGTGCAGTTCGATCATGCCGGGCTGCGTCTGCGCGCCGAACAGCGGCGAGAACACGCGCGCGAAGCGGCGCGGCCCCGCGAGCCGCAGGTACAGCGGCGCCAGCGGTCCGAGCAGCAGCCGCTGCATCAGCGGCGGGTGATAGACCTCCGGGAACAACGCGGCATTGAGCAGCACGCAACTGGCCGGCTGCGCCGCCGCGGCGCCGCGTTCCTGCATCCTCGCCAGCAGTTCCTGCGCAACCAGGGCGCCGTAGTCGTGCGCCAGCAGATGCACGCGCCGAATGCCGAGCGATGCGAGCAGCGCCTCGACGAGGTCTGCCTGTTCGTGCACGGAATAGCGGTGGCGCGGCGGCTTGTCGGAAAAACCGAAGCCGAGCAGATCGAGCGTCACGGTGCGCGCGAAGCGGCGCGTCAGCCCCGGCCACATCGCTTCGAAGTCCCAGGACGCGGTCGGAAAGCCGTGCAGCAACAACAAGGCTTCGTCGCCGGCGCCGGCATCGCGAATGAAAATGCGATGTCCGTCGAAGCGGAATTCGCCGCCGGTCTCGCGCCAGCGCGTCAGGCTCATGCGGCGCCGGCCGTCCGCGCCGCCGCGAGCCGGCGGCTAGCCGGCATGCGCGTGACGGACGATGAAGCGCGCGATTTCATGCAGCGCGGCGTCGGCTTCCGGCATCTTGCCGGCGAAAATCTGCCAGACATGCCAGAGATTGTGGGCGACGCTCAGTTCGACCGTGCCGCCGGCCGCTTCGATCCGCTCGACCAGGCGGCGCGCATCGTCGTAGAGAATTTCGGTATCGGCGACCTGCACCAGCGTCGGCGGCAACCCGCGCAGATCGGCGAACAGCGGCGAAGCCAGCGGCTGCGCACGATCCTGCGCGCCGAGATAATCGCCGGCGGATGCTTCCAGCATCGCCGGATCGAGCAGGATTTCACGACCGGCATTGCTGCGCATCGATTCGCCGCCGAGCGTCAGATCGGTCCACGGCGACAGCAGCGCCAGACCGGCCGGCATCGGCAGACCGGCGTCGCGAATCTTCAGCACGCAGGCGAGGCTCAGGCCGCCGCCGGCCGAATCGCCGGCGATCACGATGTCGCTCGCGGCGATGCCGCGTTCGAGCAGGCCGCGATACGCATCGAGCGCATCGTCCGGCGCGGCGGGAAACGGATGCTCGGGCGCCAGCCGGTAGTCGACCGCCGCGACGCGCGCCTGCGCCCACTGCGCGAGCCGCGCGGTCAGGCCGCGATAAGCGCTCGGCGCGCCGACCACGTACGCGCCACCGTGGAAATACAACAGCACGCGCTGCGCCTGGCGATGCGTGCTGACCGCCCATTCGACCGGCACGCCGCGCAAGGTATCGGCGCTGAAACGGGTCCGCGGCACCACCGGCAGGCGCGTCAGGACCGCGACCCGCAGCAGCGCGCGCCGGCGCGACGCGACCGGACGCCGTGCGCGGAAAATCGGCGCGAGCATCCAGTGGACGGCCTGGCGGCAGGCTTGCGCGCGTATCGAAAGTCGCGAGTTCTTCATCGCCTGAGGATACCCAAAACGCGGACCGTGCCGCAGTCGTGCGGGTCCTGAACCGAAGCGGCGGCATAATAGGCGCCCTCCGCCGACCATCGCGCCCGTCCGCCGTGAATAGTGCCGTCGTGTTTCAAGTCCGCGCCGCAGACCTGCGCGCGCATCTTTACGAAATCCGCTGCCGCCTCGATGCGCCCGACCCGGATGGACAGGTTTTCCGCATGCCCGGCTGGCTGCGCGGCAGCTATCTGGTCCGCGACTTCGCCAGGCACGTCACGCAGGTGCGCGCGCAGACCGGCGAACGGCCGCTGCCGTTCGAGCGGCTCGACAAACGCTCGCTGCGCGTCGCGCCGAGCGACGGTCCGATCGAGCTGATCTACACCGTCTACGCGTTCGACGAATCGGTGCGCAAGGCCTGGCTCGATACGCGCCGCGGATTCTTCAACGGCAGTTCGCTGTTCTATTGCCCGGCGGGACGCGAACACGACGCGTTCGAAGTCGAGCTGCCGGCGCCGGACGACGCGCTTGCGGCGCGCTGGCGCGTCGCGACCTCGCTGCCCGCCGTCCGGGTCGACGCGCGCGGTTTCGGCCGCTACCGCGCCGACGGCTACGAAGCGCTGATCGATCATCCGGTCGAAATCGCCGACTTCCAGCGCGTCGATTTCGATGTCGACGGCATTCCGCATGCGCTGGTGCTGTCCGGCCGCGCGGAAACCGATCTGCCGCGCATCGCGCGCGATCTCGGCCGCATCTGCCATGTCGAGCGCGAAATGTTCGGGCAGCAGCCGAAGCTCGATCAATATCTGTTCCTCACCAATGTCGTCGCCAACGGTTACGGCGGCCTCGAACATCGCGACTCGACCGCGCTGATCTGCGCGCGCGGCGATCTGCCGCGCGTCGGCGACGACAAGCTGAGCCGCGATTACCGGACGTTTCTCGGGCTGTGCAGCCACGAGTATTTTCATCTGTGGAACGTCAAGCGCATCACCGCCGCGGCATTTCTCGAATCCGATCTCGGCAGCGAGGCGTACACCCGCGATCTCTGGCATTACGAAGGTCTCACCTCGTACTACGACGACCTGTTCCTGCTGCGCGCCGGCGTGCTCGACGCGGCGAGCTATCTCGATGTCGTCGCCGAGAACGCGACGCGCCTCGAGCGCAGTCCGGCGCGCAGACAGCAGACGCTGGCCGACGCGAGCTTCGAGACCTGGATCAAGTACTACCAGCCGGACGAGAACACGCCGAACGCCGCGGTCAGCTATTACGTCAAGGGCGCGCTCGTCGCGCTGTGCCTCGATCTGCTGCTGCGGCGCGACAGCCGCTGCACGCTCGACGACGTGATGCGCGCGGCATGGGCGCGCTGGGGCACGAGCGGCATCGGCGTGCCGGAAGGCGGGCTCGAAGCACTGGCGCAGGAACTGTCCGGCCTCGATCTGCGCGCGTTCTTCGACGCCGCGCTGCGCGCGACGGACGATCTGCCGCTCGCCGAACTGCTGAACGACTTCGGCGTGCGTGCGCAGCGCCGTGCGGCGATTTCCGATCTCGATGCCGGCGGCTGGGTGTCCGGCGACGCGCCGCGCAGCTGGGCCGGCCTGAAACTGCGGGCCGGCGACACGCGCGTCCAGCATGTGTACAGCGACAGCCCGGCGTTGCGCGCCGGTATTTCGGCGAACGACCAGCTCGTCGCGATCGACGGTCTGCGCGTGACCGCCGGCAACTGGCCGGCGCGGCTGGCGGCACTGCAGGCCGGCCGGCGTTATCCGCTGCAGTTGTTCCGCAACGACGAACTGCTGACGGTCGAATTCGAACCGTGCGCACCGCCGGCGGACACCTGGACGCTGACGTTGATCGACGCCGATCCGGTCAGCGAAGCGCGCCGCAAAGCGTGGATTGGCGCATGATGCGACGCATCTCCCCGACGCCGGACGCACCTGCATGGCGGACCTGATCGTCAAGACCGTGCTCGCCTATCTGCTCGGCAATCTGATGGGCGGCCAGGTGATCGGCTGGCTGCGCGGCGGCGTCGATCTGCGCACGGTCGGCAGCGGCAACATCGGCGCGACCAATGCGCTGCGCACGCAAGGCAAGGGCTTTGCGCTCGGCGTGCTGGCGATCGACGTCCTCAAGGGCGTGATCGCCGCGCTGCTGATTCCGCGCCTGCCGTCGTTCGGCGCGCTCATCCTGGAAACGCAGACGCAGGCTTATGCGTGCGCCGTCGCGGTCGTGCTCGGGCATTGCTATCCGGTGTTCGCCGGCTTTCGCGGCGGCAAGGGCGTCGCCACGCTGGCCGGCGTGTTCGGCGCGCTGCTCGGCGCGGCGCTGCCGTGGATGCTGCTCGCGTTCGTGCTGGTCGTCGTGCTCAGCGGCTACGTCAGCCTGGCGACGCTGGCCGCCGCGGCGACCGCCCTCGCCTGGGTCGCGATCTGCGCGACGCAGCAGCTGCTCGCGCCGACCGGCATTTTCGTCATTGCGATGGCCGCGCTCGTCACGTGGAAACACCGCGAGAACATCGCACGACTGTTGCGCGGCAACGAGCATCGTTTCGAAAAAGCACGGGTGCTGGGCCGATGGCTGCAGCGCTGAGCGAAGCCGAACTGCTGGCGCTGGTCGACGCGCTGGCCGACGGCGACTGGCATTCCGGCGAAACGCTCGCCGCCGGCTTCGGCATCACGCGCGCGGCGCTGTCCAAGCGCGTCGAGCGCCTGCGTGAGTGGGCGATCGGCATCGAATCACGTCAGGGCCTCGGCTATCGCCTGGCCGCGCCGCTCGAACGGCTCGACGCAAACCATCTGGCGCGCGCGGTGCCGATCCGCGTCGCCGTCGCCGCCGTCGTCGATTCCACCAACTCGCGACTGCTGGCCGCCGCGGCCGACGACGATCCGCAGGCACTGTTCGCCGAAATGCAGACCGCCGGCCGCGGCCGCCGCGGCCGCAGCTGGATTTCGCCGTTCGGCGCCAAACTGTATCTGTCGGTCGCCTGGTCGTGGGCGGCGTGGCCGCCCGAACTCAGCGCGCTGTCGCTGGCGGTCGGCGTCGCCAGCGCGCGCGCGCTCGAAGCGCACGGCATCGCCGATGTCCGGCTGAAATGGCCGAACGATCTGCTGGTCGACGACCGCAAGCTCGGCGGCATCCTGATCGAACATCGCGGCGAAGCCGGCGGCAGCTGCCGCGTGGTCGTCGGCATCGGCCTCAATCTGAGCATGGCGGCAAACCAGGCCGATGCCGTGACGCAGGCCTGGATCAATCTCGATGAAGCACGCGCCCGGCACGGACTGCCGCCGGTCGGCCGCAACGCATTCGCGTCGGCATTGCTTCGTGAACTGCACGATGTGCTGCAGACGTTCGCGATCGACGGTTTTTCCGTCATGGCCGCCGAGTGGGCGCGCTTCGATGCGACGCGCGACGCGCGCGTTCGCATCCTGAACGGCGAGGATGTCCTCGAAGGCGTCGCGCGCGGCGTCGATGCGAGCGGCGCGCTGCTGATCGACGCGAGCGACGGCCGCCATCGCATTCACGCCGGTGAAGTCAGCCTGCGCCGCGCATGAAGCTGCTGATCGACATCGGCAACACGCGACTGAAGTGGGCGTTGGCAAGCACCGCCGAACTGCGCGAGACCGGCACGATCTTCCATGAAGGCGAGCCGGCGGCGAAACTTCATGCGTTGCCGAAAAAGCCGGTCGAGGCGATCTGGCTCACGCATGTCATCGGCACCGATCACGAGCCGGCCATCATCGGGAACCTGCACGCGCGCTACGGCCTCGCGCCGAACCTGGCGCGCGTCACGGAAAGCTGGAACGGATTGCGCAACGCTTATCGCGAACCGCAGCGGCTGGGCGTCGATCGCTGGCTGGCGATGATCGCCGCCTGGCAGGACGCCGGACGCGCCGCGCCGGTCTGCGTCGTCGATGCCGGCACGGCGCTGACCGCCGACGTGATCGCGCAGGACGGCGCGCATCTGGGCGGCATCATCGCCGCCGGTCTGCAGACACAGCAACGCGCGGTGCTCGGCGCCACGCACATTGCCGCGCGCGATACGGCGGCCCCCTTCACCGCGGCCCTCGGCACCGATACCGAAAGCTGCGTCCGCCAGGGCGCGCTGCTGGCCTGCCTCGGCGCGATCGATCGCGCCGCCGCAGCCGCCGGTCCGACCGCGCGCTGCATCATCACCGGCGGCGACGCCGCGGTCCTGCTCGCGCATCTGCCGGGACACTGGCTTCACGACCCGCTGCTGGTCCTGCGCGGTCTGAACGCCTTGTCCGAGCCGCCTTGAAACGTCACGGTTCATCGGCCAGACGCGACCGCTCGGCGGCCGTGGTCCTTGGCGCCGGCACGGACTGCCATGCTGGGACGCCGAACTTTCAGGGAACCCGCATGCGCCGCATGAACAACCGCTATCGCAAACAGCAGGGCGCGACGGCCGTGTTCGTCGCGCTCGCGCTGCTGCCGCTGGTGATCGCGACCATGCTGGCAATCGATGTCGGCCGCATCTACTACGCACATCGCAATCTGCAGAAAGCCGCGAACCTCGCGGCGCTCGACGCCGCGCGATTGATGAGCGGCTGCACCGGCAACGCGTTGCCGACGCAAACCATGCTCGACGATGCCGCGGCGAACAGCCTGACGCGCAACAACATCACCGGCATCACCGGCACCGTCGTGGAAGCGGGCGACATCGTCACCGACCGGACGTTCGGCGGAACCGGCGTCGTCCGCTATCTCGATCCGGTCGCGATCAACGACGCCGAGGCGATGAGCGAGGCGCACGGCGTCCGCGTCACACTGACCCAGGCCTTCCCGACTCCGCTGATGCCGTTCTTCACGACCGGCGATCGCGTGATGACGGCGTCCGCCACCGCCGAACAGGCCGCGCTCGGCAGCTTCTATCTCGGCAGCGGCCTGCTCAGCGTCGATGCCGGCATCCTCAACGCGCTGCTGTCGGGCCTGCTGGGCGGCAATGTCACGCTCGACGCGGTCAGTTACAAGCAGCTCGCGTCCGTCGGCGTATCGCTGGCCGATCTCGGCACCGCGGTGGGCCTGGACGTACACGATCTCAGCAATCCGCTCGCGCTGAGCACCCAGACACCACTGCTGTCCGACACCCTCAACGGACTGGCGGGCGCGCTGGCCGGCAGCACCAGTGCCACGGTCACCAATCTGCTCGGCAATCTCGGCGCGGCGGCCAGCGGCAACCGCAATGAAATTCCGCTCGGCAATCTGCTCGGCGCCGTCGACGACGTCGCCGCCAATGTGCCGTTCGCCAACCTGCTCGACGTGATCGTCGCGCTCGCCGAGGCCTCGCGCCAGGACGAGAACGGCGACATCGCGCCGATCGCGCTGCCCGTCGCGGTCGGGATTCCCGGCGTCACGACGCTGAAGACTTTCATCAAGGTGATCGAGCCGCCGCAGTTCAGCGGCCTGCGGCGCGCCGGCGTCGCGCAGGCCAGCACGTCGCAGATCAAGCTGATGGTGCGGCTGCAGGTCGATGCGCTAGACAACATCACGAAGGCGTTGAACCTCGTCCTGCTCGGCGGTCTGCTCGGTCAGATCACCGCGCCGCCGATCAACATCGGCATCGATGTCGACGTGGCGCGCGCCAGTGCCTATCTCGACAGCCTGCAGTGCCCGAGCATCGAACATCCGTCGCCGATCGCCGAGCTCAGTGCGGAGCCGTCGCTGGCAACGCTTACGCTCGGAACCTTCTCCGGAAGCGCGAATGCTGCCCCGCCAATCACGCACGATCTGGCCAAGTTGCTTGGCGTCAGCATCAAAATCCTCGGCGGCTTGGTGGCCAATATCAAGGTCAATCTGTTCCTTACCGATCAGGTTTGCGTGAATGTCGGCAATTCCAAAAATTGCGGTGATTACAGCGGTAGCTCCGCTACACCGCTGCCGAATCCGGTCACGCAATTCACGCGCCTCGATAACGGCGCATCAGCCAGCGACAAGCCTTACTGGCTGGCCGACGGTGTGCCGCCGGACGACGCGGTGCCGAATGAGAATCCGCAGACGGTCGGCTCGACCCATCTGTTGAGTGGCGCCATGTCCACTTTGTTCGCCAGCTTGGGAGGCAACCTCAGCGCCTCGGATCCGGATCATCCCAACAACAGCACCAAGATCTGCCTGCTGATTCTGGTCTGCATCCCGGTCGGCGACATCGTCGACGCCGTTCTCACACCCGTGAAGAGCCTGCTCGGCACCGTGCTCTCGGGCGTCGGCGGCATCGTCGACGCCGTGCTCGACCCGCTGCTGCAGGCGCTCGGCATCAAGCTCGGCTCGGCGACGGTGACGATGAACACCGTCAGCATCGATCAGCCGCATCTCGTCAGCACCGCGGTGCCCGGAGCCGAAGCCGCGCCCTGACGACGTAGCGCCGTGGTCGCTACACTGCGCGGCGTCCTCGACGCCGCAGAGGCTCCATGCCGGTCGCGCTACCCGCACTTCCCGTTCTCGAATGCCTGCCGGCGCTGAAACCGGCGCTCGCCCGCGCCGGCACTGCGGTGTTGTCCGCGCCGCCCGGCTCCGGCAAGACGACGCTGATCCCGCTGGCCCTGCTCGACGAGCCATGGCTCGCGGGCCGGAAGATTCTGATGCTGGAACCGCGTCGCGTCGCGGCGCGCGCCGCGGCCCGTCGCATGGCGTCGCTGCTCGGCGAACCCGTTGGCGAAACGGTCGGCTATCAGATCCGCTTCGAACGCCGCGCGTCGGACCGGACGCGCATCGAAGTCATCACCGAAGGCCTGTTGACGCGGCGTCTGCAGGCCGACGCCGAACTGCCGGGCGTCGGCCTGGTGATCTTCGATGAATTTCACGAGCGCAGTCTCGATGCCGATCTGGCGCTGGCGCTGACGCTCGATGTCCGCGCCAATCTGAAGCCGGATCTGCGCGTGCTGGTGATGTCGGCAACGCTCGACACCGAGCGCATCCGCACATTGCTCGGCGACGCGCCGCTGGTCGAGAGCGGCGGCCGGCTGTTTCCGGTCGACATTCGCTATGCGAGTTCGTCGGTCTCCGTTGATTCGCACGGCGACGCGGTGGCCGCGGGCGCGCTGCGTGCGTTCACCGAAACCGACGGCGATATCCTCTGTTTTCTGCCGGGCGCGCGCGAAATCCGTATTGCCCATGACCGGCTCGCCGAGCGATTGCGCGGGCAGGCCGCGATCCGGCCGCTGTACGGCGAGCTGGGTTCGGAAGAACAGGACCTGGCGCTGCGGCCCGACGCCGAAGGCCGCCGCAAGATCATTCTTGCCACCAATATCGCGCAGACCAGCCTGACCGTCGAAGGCGTCGATACCGTCATCGACGGCGGCCTCGTGCGGGTCGCGCGCTTCGATCTCGGTGCCGGCGCCAACCGGCTCGAAACCGGAAGCGTCTCACGCGCGTCCGCCGACCAGCGCGCGGGACGCGCGGGGCGGCTCGGGCCCGGCGTCTGCTACCGGCTATGGACGCGCGATCAGCACGCGGCCCTGCAAGCGCACGATCGACCGGAAATCAAATCCGTCGATCTGAGTCGTTTCGCGCTCGAACTCCTCGCCTGGGGCGCGCGCGCACCGCAGGATTTGCGCTTTCTCGATCAGCCGGCCGACTCGCATTGGCGCTACGCATTCGATCGCCTGATCGAAATCGGCGCGGCGGATATCGATGGGCAGATCACCGCACACGGTCGCGCATTGATTCGCGTACCGGCCACACCGCGCATCGCGCATATGCTGCTGATGGCGAAAGAGGCGGGTATTGCCG
>DASSVA010000329.1:0-4722 GCA_035706385.1 Solimonas sp.
ATGCGGCACGCCGGCGCGAGATTCCCGCGCACTGGCACAGCACCGCGATGCCGGACGCCGGCTGGCATCTGATGCAAGGCGGCGGCTTGCACCCGCTGCAGGACAGCGCGGCGCTGCAACTGACCGCGGCGCTGCATGACGAGCTCGATCGGGCGGCTCCCGCTACCACGATCGTCGCCAGCGACGACGGCGACGCGATCTGGCGTCTTCGCAAGGTCGACGGCGTGCCGGCCGGCAGCAATCCGCTATGGCAGGCGCAGTCTCTCGCGGAAAGTCGCAGCCGCGTGTTCACCCGCCTGCGCTGTCTGCTGTCGTCGCGCCTCTCGTCGCAGTTTCTCCACGATCTTCGCAATCCGACCAATGCACTGTCGCTGCACGCGGATCTGCTGGCGCGACTGATCGCGATGCCCGATGCCGCCGACCGCGCGACTGTCAGCCTGCGCGTGATCCGCGATCGCATCGGCGAACTGACGCGCCGCCAGAGCGCGCTGGTGTCGCTCTGGCTCGCGCAGCCGGACGCCGGGCCGGAGGCGGGCATGCAGCGCATCGTCGAAAACGCGGTTCGTGTCGTGCGCGGATTCGGCGCGCTGCAGGAAATCCATCTGCGCGCCGACAATCTCGACATGCTCGAAAACTGCCGGCCGCCGGCCGTGCCGGTGCATGCCGAAGTGGCCGTGATCGCGCTGCTGCTGCTCGCTTACGAATCCATGCTCGCCGAACCCGGCGGCATCGCGCGCGAACTGCTCGTCGAGCCCGCGGCCGGGCGCAGCGATCGCCCGGGACTCGCGGTTCGCGCCGCGATGCCGGGCAGCGTCGACGCCGCCGGCTTCGCATGGGACGGACGCCGGACGACGATCGCCGTCACGTTCGATGAACTGAAACTGCTGCTCGACGACGAACCGCTGGAGCTGAGCCTGGAAGAGGGCCATGCGGTGCTGCGCTTCGAGCCGGCGAAATAACGCCGCGCGGCGATCGTTCAGGCGGTGACGACGATCACGTTCACGCCCGCGCTTTCGAGCAGTTCGCGCGCCGCGTCATCGATGCCGTCGTCGGTGATGACGGTGTCGACTTGCGTCAGCGCACAGACGCGATGGCCGGCCGGCGCGGTGAACTTGCTGCTGTCCGCCATCAGCACCAGCTCGTCGGCGCGTTCGATCAGGCGACGCTCGACTTCGGCCAGCATGACGTCGGTCTGCATCACGCCGTGGCGGCCGACCGATGCCGCGCCCATGAACATCCTTGAGGCGTGATAACGGCCCATGCCGTCGTCGTCGAACGGCGACAGCACGATGTTCTGTTCGCGGAAGATCGCGCCGGCCGGAACGGCGATGCGCGTGCCGCGCTGCGGCAGCAGCGCGTCGATGATGTGCAGTGAATTGCTCAGCACCTGCAGTTCGAGCGCTTCGAGATGCCGGCACATCTGCAGCGTCGTCGAGCCGCCGTCGATGATGATCGATTCGTGCGGACGGCACAGCGCGGCCGCCGCGGCACCGATCGCCTGTTTCGCCGCGAGATGGCGCTGGATGTTCTGGTGGAACGGAACGCCGCCGAGTTTCGGAATCTCCGCGGCGGATGCCGGCGCGCCGTCTTCCGCGGTCGGCAATCGCGCGCCGCCGTGCACGCGGATCAGGCGGCCGGCTTCCTCGAGCCGGTCGAGATCGCGGCGCAGCGTCGCAGGCGACGCCTGGATGCGGTCGTTCAGCGCCTGAAACGCGACGAAACCGCTCTCGCCGAGCAGTTCGAGAATCAGTTGGTCGCGTTGACTGGCGTGCATGAAACGGGAAATTTCTTTCGTTCGCAAAGTTCAGACGATGCCGGCGCCGCTCGCGGTCGCGCACCGCGACTTCGCCTTGGCGGCGCGCCAGCCGCTTTCGCGATAGGCGGCGATCGGCTCGATCGCGCCGCCAGCCTCGATGCGCGCGAGCGCGACGATCGGCGCGACGTCGACATTGTAAGCGCGGCGCAGCGTCTGGAACGCCATCATCACATCGTTGCCGCGCTGGTATCCGGCCAGCGCGTCGCGCTCGACGAGCAGCGCGCGCGCGTATGCGCCGGCGATCGCCTCGGCGCTGGCCAGCAGGCTTTCGATCGGATCGGTGACGTTGTGCGACTGGTCGATCATGTACGCCGGAGCGAATGCATTCGGTGTGCGCAGCTCGGCTTCGACCAGTTCGTTGAACACCAGGAACAGCTGGTGCGGATTGATCGAACCGGAATCGAGATCGTCGTCGCCGTATTTCGAATCGTTGAAATGGAAGCCGCCGAGTTTGCCGAAGCGGTGCAGGCGCGCGACGATCTGTTCGATGTTGACGCTCGGCGCGTGATGGCCGAGGTCGACGAGGCACTGCGCCTTCGCGCCGAGCTGCTGCGCGGCCAGCAGGCTGCTGCCCCAGTCGGAAATCACCGTCGAATAGAACGCCGGTTCGTAGAGCTTGTGTTCGAGCAGCATGCGCCAGCCGTCCGGCAGCGCCGCGTAGATTGCCGCGACCGATTCCAGATAGCGGTCCAGCGCCGCCGCCAGCGACTGCTGTCCGGGGAAATTCGTGCCGTCGCCGATCCACACCGTCAGCGCCTTCGAACCCAGGGCCTCGCCGATGCGGATGCAGTCGATGTTGTGCCGCACCGCCTGCGCACGCACCGCCGGATCGGTATGCGACAGCGAACCGTGGCGATAGCTGAGTTTCTGTCCCGGCTGGTCCTGGAAGGTGTTCGAGTTCACCGCGTCGAAGCCGAGGCCGAGCGCCGCCGCCTGTTCGCGCATCGCGTGCGGATCGCCGATCTTGTCCCACGGAAAATGCGGCGATACGCGCGGCGTGATCCGGCACAACTGCTGGACGACCGCGCAGTCTTCGAGTTTTTCGTCGATACCCGACGGTTCGCCGGCGATCGGAAAGCGCGCGAAGCGCGTGCCGCCGACGCCGACGCCCCAGCTCGGTTGCGCCAGTTCGAGCGTCGCCAGCTTCGCCTTGATCGCGTCGATCGCGATACCGCGACGGCGCAGCACGCGGCCGAGACTGTCGTATTCGTCGCGCAGCGCGTCGATGCGTTGCGCATTGTGCGTCTCGACGAGATCGTGGCTGAGCGGCAGTTGTCGGGTCATCGGAATCGCTCCTGCTAACGCGTGAACGCCTGCGCGTTGCCGGCGTCGACGTTGATGATGTTGCCGGTGGATTTGGCGGACGCGTCACCGGCGAGGAACAGCACCGCTTCGGCGATGTCCTCCGGCAGCACGTCGCGCTTCAGCACGCTGCGTTCGCGGTAATGCTGCTCCAGCGCCGCGCCGGCGTCGACGCCGTAAGCCTGCGCGCGCGCCTGACGCCATTCGCCGTCCCAGATACGCGAACCGCGGATCACCGCGTCGGGATTGACGACGTTGACGCGGATGCCGCTCGCCGCGCCTTCGAGCGCGAGGCAGCGGGCGAGGTGCACGGCCGCCGCTTTCGCCGACGCGTATGCCGAGGCGTTCGGCGTCGCCGACAGCGCGTTCTTCGAGCCGATGAACACGATCGATCCGCCCAGCCCCTTGAGCAGCGGGAACGCCGCGCGCGCGGCGAGGAAATAACCTTCGGCGAGCACGCCGTAATTGCGCCGCCACAGTTCGACCGAGGTTTCCTCGACCGGCGCCGACGACGCAAGTCCGGCATTGGCGACGAGAATGTCGAGACCGCCGAATTCGCGCGCGCATGCCGCGAACGCGTCGGCGACCTGCTGTTCGTCGGTGACGTCGCAGACGGCGGCGCGCACGACGTCGCGTCCGAACCGGCTCGCGAAGCCGGCGTGCATCTGTTCGAGCGCAGCGGCGTCGCGGTCGGCGAGCATCACGCAGGCGCCTTCGCGCAGCAGCCGCGCCGTGGTCGCCGCGCCGATGCCGCCGGCGCCGCCGGTGATCAGTGCGATGCGGCCGGCCAGAGGTTTCGGCGGCGGCAGTCGTTTGAGCTTGGCTTCTTCCAGTTGCCAGTATTCGATGCCGAACGCTTCGCGCTCGTCGAGCCCGACGTATTCGCCGATCGCACCGGCACCGCGCATGACGTTGATCGCGTTGCCGTAGAACTCGCCGGCGAGACGCGCCGTGGTCTTGTCGGCGGCGAAGCTGATGCGGCCGATGCCGGGCACCATGACGATCACCGGATTGGCGTCGCGCATCGCCGGATCGCCGGCGCGCGCGCAGCGCCGGTAATAGGCGGCATAACGTTCGCGATATTCGGCGATCGACGGTTGCAGGTAATCGTCGTCGTCGAGACGCGCCGGATCGAGCGTCAGCGGCGTGATCTTCGTGCGCAGGAAGTGATCGGGGCACGAAGTGCCGATCGCGGCGAGACGTTCGAAGTCGCGGCTGCCGGCGAACTCCAGCGATTCGCGATCGTCGCTGAAGTGGCCGACTTTCGGGCGACCGGTCTTGCTCATGATGCCGCGCAGTTTGGGCATCAGCTTCGCGGCAATGGCGGCGCGCTGTTCAGCCGGCAACGCCGGCACGATCTCGCCGCCGAAGGCTTCGCCTTTTGCGAGACGCGCGTTGAGAAATTCCGCGGCGCGTGCAATCAGCTCGATCGAGTTGTCGTAGCACGCTTTCGCGCTGTCACCCCAGCAGATGATGCCGTGGCCGGCCATGACGACGCCGCGCAGCTGCGGATTCTGCGCCGCGTAATCGCGCAGACGCAGGCCGAGATCGAAGCCCGGACGCTTCCAGCCGATCCAGCCGACCGCGCCGCCGTAGACTTCCTG
>DASSVA010000330.1:0-3753 GCA_035706385.1 Solimonas sp.
GAGACGCTGGTCGCCGCGCTGCGCGCGCAGTCGTACGAAGTCGTCGACATGCGCGGCAACGAAATGGCGAAGGACCACGTGCGCTTCATGGTCGGCGGCCGCTGTCCGGGGCTGCCGAACGAGCGGCTGTTCCGCTTCGAATTCCCGGAACGTCCCGGCGCCTGCGCGGACTTTCTGCATGCGATCGGTTCGCGCTGGAACATCTCGCTGTTCCATTACCGCAACCACGGCGCGGCGTACGGCCGTGTGCTCTGCGGTTTGCAGATTCCGAAGAAGGAATGGGCGGAATGCCGACGCTCGCTCGATGCGCTCGGCTACGAATATGCCGAGGAAACCGATAACCCCGCGTACCGGCTGTTCCTCGGCACCGATTGAGCGCCGCGCATTTGCAGGAGCGCCGCTTCGGCGCGACTGATGCAGGTACGGTTGTCTGACCGGTCGCGCCGAAGCGGCGTTGCTACGGGCGGGCGTGCTCCAGCTTCAGGATGTGGTTCCAGTGCGCCGGCTTGACCGGCGTGACGGACAGGCGGCTGCCGGGCGCGAGCAGCAGCATGCCGTGCAGTTGCTTGTCGTGCCGGCGCAGTTCCGCGAGCGTGATCGGCCGCGCGAGCTTGCGTTCGAAGCGCACGTCGACGAGCAGCCAGCGCGGCTCTTCCTTCGTCGACTTCGGATCGTAGTGGTCCGCTTTCGGATCGAACTGCGTCGGATCGGGATAGGCGTTCGATGCGATCGTCATCAATCCGTAGATGCCGGGCTCGGCGCAACTGGAGTGATAGAAGAACGCCTGATCGCCTTCCTTCATCTGGTCGCGGAACATGTTGCGCACCTGGTAGTTGCGCACGCCGTCCCATTTTTCCGTCTGCTTCGGCCGCGACGCGAGATCGTCGATCGAGAAGCAGTCGGGTTCCGATTTCATCAGCCAGTAGGCCATGTCACGCCCCGGATAACGCCCACGTAATTCCCCTTTCGGTGATGACCGCGTCGAGCGGCACGTCCCAGTCGTCGCGCGGCAGCCGTTCGACCTGCTGCAGCGCATAAGCGTAGCCGAGGTAGCGCGGCTTGTGCGCGATGCGCGGTCGCGACAGCCAGCGATCGTAATAGCCGCCGCCGCTGCCGAGCCGCGCGCCGTGCCGGTCGAAGCCGACCAGCGGCAGGACGATCGCATCGAGCTCGGTGCGTCGTGCGCGCCGTCCGCGTACGACCGGCTCGGCGATGCCGTGGCGATTGCGGCGCAACGCGGCGCCGTGCGTCCACCACTCGAAGTGCATCAGGCCCGGCGAAGTGACGCGCGGAATCGCGAGCTGCGCGCCGCGCGCGACGAGCATCGCGATCAGCGGCGCGGTCGCCAGCTCGCTGCCGCAGTCGAGATAGACGGCGATGCGCTGCGCGCGGATCGTGCGCAACACGCGCAGCGCGTGGCGCGCGGCACGCTGCGCGGCCTGGCGTCGCTGCGGAGCGGATAAACGAAGGCGCCGCGTGCGGAGTTCGCGACGCAGCGCCTGCTTGATCGAATAGGTGTCTCCCGCCTGTGCCGTCATCGATTTTCGACCTTGAGACGTAGTCTCAAGTGGGCACCGCGCCATGCCTTCGGGCTTCCCACTGCGAGGTGGGCCTGCACGCCCGGCACGGTGATGGTTCCCGGGGTTTCTTAAATAGGCTCAAGGGTACCAAACCGACACTCGAACACCGCAGGAGACACGGGCGAAGAATATCACGCGCCGCTTGCCGATCCCTGACCGCTCGTCATTCGAGCGACATCGTCGAGTCGATGTCGAGTGCCAGCTGGCGCAGGCGCTGCACGGTTTCCGGGTCCGGCTGGGCGACACCTTCGACGCCTTTGAGTTCAAGCAGCTCGCGCGCGATGTTGAGCGCCGCCATCACCGCGATGCGTTCGGCGCCGAGCGCCTTGCCGCGTTTGCGGATGCTGCTCATCCGCTCGTTGAGATAGTCGGCGGACTTCACCAGCGCTTCGTGTTCCTCGGGCGGGCAGGCGACGTTGTATTCCTTGCCCATGATGCGCACGGTGAGCGTCAGCGGCTCGGCCGGGTCCTTGCTCGCGGTCATGATTCCTGCTCCGATTCGAGCGAACGCACGCGCTCGACGATGCCTTCGATGCGGCGCCGCAGTTCCGCATTGAGCGCCAGCAGACGATCGCGTTCCTGCAGCGCGCGTTTCTCTTCGAGGCGCGACTGGCGATACGCGGCCATCAGGCGCTGCACGCGATCCTCGATCTGTTGGAGTTCGGCTTCGATCATTGCGGTCGACAACAAAAAAGGCGGCGGGCCCAGTATAGAACCGAGCCCGCCGCCTGGCGATGTCGCGCTTATTGCAGGATCAAGAACAGCGCGCCCGGACCGCGGCGCAGTTGCAACAGCAGTTGGCCCTTGCCGGCGACCAGCTTGTTGAACTGATCGAGCGATTCGATCGGCTGGCGATTGACGGCGATGATGATGTCGCCCGGCCGCAGGCCGGCGCGCGCCGCCGCCGAATCGGGCTTGACGTCCTTGACGACCACGCCGCTGTCGACGTCGGCGGCGTTGGCGGTATCGTCGTCGAGCGGCGCGAACGTCGCGCCGGCGAGACGCGGCGAGACGTCCTTGGTGATCGTCGTGGCGACCTTGTCGTCCTTGCCGATCTTCACCGAGATGTTCTTCGGCTTGCCGTCGCGATAGAGCTTCAGATCGACCTTGTCGCCGACGCGCAGCAGACCGACCAGGCTGCGCAGCTGGCCGAAGTCGATGATCGGCTTGCCGTTGGCTTCGACGATCAGGTCGCCGGCCTTGATACCCGCCTTGTCGGCCGGCGATTTCGGAATCACGCGGCCGACCAGCGCGCCGCGGTTGCTCGGCAGGTTGAGCGCCTTGGCGAGTTCCGGCGTGACTTCCTGGCCGCCGACGATGCCGATGTGACCGCGTTCGACCGAACCGTGCTCGATCAGCTGCGACATGATCGTCTTGACGAGGTTGACCGGAATCGCGAAGCCGATGCCGACGTTGCCGCCGGACTGCGAGTAGATCATCGACGGCACGCCGACCAGTTCGCCTTTCAGATTGACGAGCGCGCCGCCGGAATTGCCGGGATTGATCGACGCGTCGGTCTGGATGAAATCGCCGAGTCCGTCGCTGATGCCGGTGCGGCCGAGCGCCGAGACGATGCCGCTGGTGACGGTCTGGCGCAGGTTGTACGGCGAGCCGATCGCGACGACGAAGTCGCCGACCTGCAGGCTTTCGGAATTGCCGAGCGGCAGCGCGGTCAGCTTGTCGGCCTTGATCTGCAGCACCGCGACGTCGGTGCCGTCGTCGCGGCCGACCAGCTTGGCGTCGAACTCGCGATCGTCGTTGAGGCGGACCTTGATCTCCTTGGCGTCCTTGACGACGTGGTTGTTGGTGATGACGTAGCCGTTGGCGGCATCGACGATCACGCCGGAGCCGACCGACTGGAACTCACGCTCCTGCGGCTGATCGGGCACGTTGAAGAAGCGGCGGAAGAACGGATCGTCCATCAGCGGATTGTGGACTTCGACCTCGCCGGTGACGGAGATGTTGACGATCGCCGGCATCACCGGCTTGAGCATCGGCGCGAGCGACGGCACGCCGCCCTGCACCGGCAACTGCTGATTGCTCGGCGTGGCGGGAATGTCCGCGTGCGCGGGCGGCGGCGCCGACGACATCATGAAGGCGGCGGCGACGATCGACGCGGAGACCGCGAGGGGCGCGACGAGCTTGACGACGAATTCTTTGGACATCGAATGAA
>DASSVA010000331.1:0-6931 GCA_035706385.1 Solimonas sp.
CGTCCGCCGCGCATCTGAGGATCGAGACGCCGGCGCTGGCATCCCGATATCGACCGGGCGCGTCATTGACGACGAGGGGATACGACATGAATCACGCACACTGGAAAACCTTCACGCTCGCGACCGCGGCGATCCTGTTGCCGCTGAGCGGCGCCGCATTCGCCGGCGAACCGGCCACGGCTGCGCAGGCCACGGTCGTGCTCGCGCCGCAGGCCGCGCACGGCGCGAACGACTGCATCCGTCTCGGCGTCAGATCCCGTGCCGCTTACGATTCGGCCGGCAACGCCACGACGGTGCTCAGTAATTATTGCGATTACGCGGTCACGGTTTCGTACTGCATCGCCGAGCCCGATGCCGACGTGCGCGCCTGCGGCGATGCCGCGCAGCGGATCACGCGCACGCTGCCGGCGTACGGCCGCGTGCAGGCCGCCGATCGTGTGCTCGCAGACCGCGACGTCAACTGGATCGCATGCCGCGCGTTGCCGGGCGGCGCCACGCAGTTCACTGCCGACGGCACGCACGGTCGCTGCCTGGCGGGCGGCGACACGATGCAGGCGCGTGCGCAGACGGACTGACGGGCGATGACGGACGCGGCGACGCTCAGGGCGCAATCGCCCACAACAGCGTCGCCGCGTAACCGCGATACGGCCGCCAGGCTTCGGCGAGCGCGCGCAGTCCGCGCGGGCTCGCGACGCCGGCGGCGCGCAGCAGACCGATGTCGCTGTCCGGAAACGCATCGGCGTCGCGGCCGAGCCGGATCGCCAGATACGCACGCGTCCACGGTCCGAAACCGGGCAATGCGGCGAGCCGCGCATCGAGTTCCGGCCACGCTTGTCCGTCAAGCTGGATTTCGCCACGGCCGACGGCTTCGGCGAAACCGCGGATCGCCGCGACGCGCCGGCCCGGCATGCCGAGCGCCGACAGATCGCTGTTCGCGATCGCCGCCGGCGTCAGTTCGCCGCAGCGCGCGATCAGCCGTCGCAGCAAGGTGCGCGCCGCGGCGACCGTGACCTGCTGGCCGATCAGCGTGCGCACGCACAGCTCGAACGCCGACCAGCAGCCGAGCGGCCGGAAGCCCGGACAGCGCGCGATCCGCGATGCGAGCAGCGGGCTGCGCGCGAGCAGCGCTTCGGCGTCGCGAACGTCGTGCTGCGGCCGGAACAGATGCTCGATCCGCACCGTCGCGTCGGCGCGCGTCAGGCCGTCGCTCGCGACGTTCAGCAGCGCGCGCGTTTCGTCGTAATCGATCTGCACGCGATGACCGCGCCCGATGCGCGTATAGGCGGTCGCATCGACCGTCTCGAACCCCTCGATCAGCCGTGTCGTGAAATACGCGAGCAACGCTGTCCACGGAAACGGTGGCCGCACCGCGATCGTGAAATGCTGCCGCGATCCGGCGTCAGCGGGACGCACGGCTCGCACGCTCCCGATCGATCAGCACGCGTTTGCGTTCGAGCCCCCAGCGGTAACCGGACAGCGCGCCGTCGCCGCGGATCACGCGATGACACGGCACCAGCAGCGCGACGCGGTTCGACGCGCATGCGCGCGCGACCGCGCGCACCGCCGCCGGCTTGCCGATCGCCGCCGCGACTTCGGCGTATGAACGCACTTCGCCGTACGGAATCGTCTGCAGGTATTTCCAGACTTCGAGCTGGAACGCCGTGCCGCGCGTGTGCACCGGCAGATCGGGTTGCGGCCGGCGACCGGCGAGATGTTCGCCGAGCCTGTGCATCCAGTCGCGAAACTGTGCGGCCTGCGTGCGCGCCATCGCGTCGATGCGCGCGGCCGGATATTCGCTGCGCAGCGCCGCGATCAGATCAGGTTCATCGTCGCCGAATTGCAGGAAGCAGATGCCGCGATCGGTCGCGCCGATCAGGATCATGCCGAGCGGCGTCATGCCGCTGGCATACGAGATCGCGACGCCCTGCCCGCCGGCGCGGTATTCGGCCGGCGTCATGCCGAGCCGTGTATCGATCTTCTCGTAGACACGGCTGCCGGAACCGTAGCCGGCGCCGTAGATCGCATCGCTGACGGTCGGCGCCGCGCGCAGCTCGCGGCGCAGCGTCTTCAGGCGACAGGCGTCGGCGTATTCCTTCGGCGAAACGCCGACGATCGCCTTGAAGCGGCGCTGGAAATGGAACGGACTCAGCTGCGCACGACGCGCCAGTGCGGCGAGCGGCAGCTTCTCGTCGGCATGCGCTTCGATGTGGCGGCAGACCGCGGCGATGCGCTGCGCTTCGTCGTTCGTCGCCGCGTCGCGCGGCCTGCAGCGCTTGCACGGCCGCAGGCCGTCGCGCTCGGCGGCTTCGACGTCGCGATAAAAGCGCACATTCCTGCGCAGCGGCCGCTTCGACGCGCACGACGGCCGGCAATAGACGCCGGTCGTCAGCACGCCGTACCAGAAGCGTCCGTCCTGCGCGGCGTCGCGCGTCTGCACGGCCTGCCAGCGCTGTTCGTCGTTGTCGGTGAGATCGTTCATGTCACGCTCCGCATCAGTGTATGCGGAGCACTGTAGGGCCGCGGAGCGTGCGGCTCTATCCGGAGCTTGCGCTGGCAATCGAACCGCCATTGCCGCGAAAGCGGGAAGTCGTTCTCTTCAAGGCATGACACTTTCTAAACGTCCTGCAGCACCGCGCGCGCCGCGTTGCGGCCCGGCGCACCGCTGACGCCGCCGCCGGGATGGCTGCCGGCGCCGCACAGATACAAGCCGCGCAGCGGCGTGCGGTAATCGCCCCAGCCCGGCACCGGCCGGAAACCGAACAGCTGATGCAGCGGCATCGCACCGTGAAAGATATTGCCGCCGGTCAGCGCGAATCTCCGTTCGAGTTCGAGCGGCGACAGCAGCTGGCGATGCAGCACCGATGCGCGGAAGTTCGGCGCATAGTCGTTGACGACATCGATGCAGCGTTCGGCGAACGCGTCGGCACGCTCATCCCAGCTGCCGTTGGCAAGCTTGTACGGCGCGTACTGGACGAACAGTTGCGCGATGTGATGGCCGGCCGGCGCGAGCGTCGTGTCGACCGACGTCGGCAGCGTCATCTCGATCACCGGCGCGTGCGACGGCTCGCCGCGCCGCGCGTCCTCGTACGCGCGCTCGATGTAATCGAGCGTCGGACTGATGTGGATCGTGCCGCGATGCTGCGGACCGACCGTCTTGCCCGGCATGCACGTGAAGTCCGGCAGTTCCGACAGCGCGAGATTGATCTTCATCACTGCGCTCGAATAGTCGATCCGTGCGACGGCGGCGCGGAAATTTTCCGGCAGCGCGTCGGCAGCGAGCAGTTGCAGGAACGTCACCGCCGGCGTCGCGTTCGAAACGATCGTGTTCGCGGCGATGCGCTCGCCGGACGCCAGCCGCACCGCGACCGCGCCGCCGCCCGCCGTTTCGATCCGCGCGACCGGCGCATCGACGCGAATCGTCACGCCGGCGCTTTCCGCGCTGCGCCGCAGCGCATCGCTGAGCGCGCCCATGCCGCCTTCGACATAGCCCCAGACGCCGCGCGCGCCGCCGGCGACGCCCATCACGTGATGCAGCAGCACGTAGCCGGTGCCGGCCGCCGACGGCGGCGCCATCGCGCCGATGATCGCGTCGGTCGCGAGCGTCGCCTTCAGCGCGTCGGATTCGAACCAGCGATCGAGGATCGGCGTCGCCGGACCGGTCAGCAGTTCGAGCGTGGTCGGCAGATCGTCGCCGAGTTTTTTCAGCGAGCGATGGAAGCGCAACGCGCGGCGCAGATTGCGCCACTGCTCGACGAAGCCGCGCCTGCGGATGTTTGCCGGCAGCGGCAGCAGTTCCGGCGGGATGTCTTCGAGTGCCGGTTCGAGCGCTTCGGCGACGCGCGTCAGCCACGCCTCGTAACGCGGATACGCGTCGGCGTCGCGCGCCGAGAATTTCGCGATCTCGCGCCGGTTCAGTCCGGCGTCCGGCCCCATCAGCAACGAACGTCCGTCCGGCAGCGGCGTGAACGACGACGGATTGCGCGGCAACACCTTGTAGCCGTGCCGCGCGAGTTCGAGATCGCGCTCGACCTGCGGCAGCAGCAGCGAGATCAGATACGACGCGGTCGACGCGCGATAACCCGACGCGATTTCCTCGCTGACCGCGGCGCCGCCGACGATGCCGCGCCGTTCGAGCACCAGCACTTTCCTGCCGGCGCGCGCGAGATAGTTCGCGCAGACCAGGCCGTTGTGGCCGGCGCCGACGATGACGGCATCGTAGCGTTCGTTCACGGCGCGCCGGGCAACGCGAGCCGGCCGATCGCCGTATCGCCGATGCTGCCGAAATACAGCATGCCGCCGTGCTGGCGGACACTGGTGACCGGACCGTACGGTGCGTGCGCGTCCGCACGATCGCCGGCGTATTGCAGATCGCGAACGAGGTGGCCGTCGAGATCGAACACCAGCACCCAGCTGCGCAGCGCCGGCTTCGGCTGCAGGAACGCCGGCAGCCGGTACGCGAGCTTGCGCAGCAGCGGCTTACCGGCAATCGCGTCGAGCGCCGGCTTGCGCGGTGCGTACAGCGCCTGCCAGACGCGGCCGTCGCTGAGGCTGAGGTTGTCCGGAAAACCCGGCAGGTTGTCGGCGAAGATTTCCCGCTCACCGGCGCGGATGCCTTTCAGCCAGTAGCGCCAGATCCGGTATTCGTTGGTTTCGGAAACGAGCAGATAGCTCGCACCGGGGCCGACCGCGATGCCGTTCGCGAAATGCAGGCCGCGCATCAGCGTCCTGGTCTCGCCGCTCGCCGGGTCGTAGCGCAGCACACGACCGGTGTCGCCATGCTCGAGCACGTCGGCCATCAACTGATCGATGCCGAAACGCGCCGACGCGTCGGTGAAATAGACATACGGATCGACCGGCGACTGCGCGACGTCGTCGACGAAGCGGAACGGCTCGCCGTCGGCCGCGGTGCTGAGCACGGCGACGCTGCCGTCGTCGCGGATCTGCAACAAGCCTTTGCGCGCGTCGGCGACGAACAGACCCTTGTCGCCGACGCTGATGCCGAGCGGCCGGCCGCCGGTATTGGCGAGCACGACGCCGTGCGTGCCGTCACCGTCGAAGCGCATCACGCGGCCGTCGTCGTAACCGGCATAGATCCGGCCCTGCGCGTCGACGGCAATGCCTTCGGGACCGCGGCCGACACCGTCGGCAAGCCGCTCGATGCCGCGCAGCCGGTCGTTCGGCGGATAGGCGTCGGCGGACGGCGCCGTGGCCGGCGTCCAGACCACCGGCACGAACGGCACCGGCCACAACAGCAGATAGCCGGCGAGCGCGGCGATCACCGCCAGCGATATCGCAATACACCTCATCAATCCTCTCTCCTGCCAATCGTGCATCTCAGGAAGCTCCGCACAGCGTCGCGAGCGGGTGTCTGGCGCTGACCGCCGGAGCGCAGGAGCCGCAGTGTACATAGACGGACATGAGGACTCCGGGCACCGCCGGGCAGCGCCAGGCGCCCGCGCAGCAGCCGTGCGGAGCTTCCTTGCGAGCCGTGCGGCCGTTTGCCAATGCCGGCCGATCGCCGGTTCCCCGTCGCGCGACGGCGCCGTTACAATGCCGCGAACCGAGACTGTCCGGCGTTCCCCCGCCGCCGGCCGTCGCGGAAGCGGTCATGCAGAAGCAGGGGGACGACCGGCAGCTTCATTCCGCGCCCGTTGCGACGCACGCCAGCGCTCCGCTGCCGCGCGCGCTCCTGCCCGCTGCGGCGCTGCGTGCGGCCGCGCACCGAATCCGATACTCAAGGAGTTCAGATGTCTCTCAAGAATCCGGTCGAAATGCTGCTGCAATGGGCCAAGGAACAGCCGAACAAGGCCTGGCTGTATCAACCGGCCGGTGGCGTCTGGAAAAAATACACGTTCGCCGAATGCGAAGCGCAGGTCCGCGGCATGGCTACTGCGCTGCGCAAGCTCGGCCTGCCGCCGGGCTCGCGCATCGCGATCTCCGGCCGCAACACCGCGCACTGGTTCCTCGCCGATCTGGCGATCGCGATGGCCGGCTACGTCAGCGTCGGCCTGTATCCGAAACAGTCGAGCGACGCGGTCCGCTTCATCCTCGATCACTCCGACACCAAGGCGATCTTCATCGGCCCGATGCCGGACGCCGACGAATTCATGAGCGCGGTACCGCAAGGCACGATCACGATCGGCTTTCCGTACGACGGCGTCGTGCCCTGCGATCACCGGTGGGACGATCTGGTGCGCGCGTCCGAACCGTTCGCCGGCTACCAGCCGCCGGAACCGTCGTCGATCTACACGCTGATCTACACCTCCGGCACGACCGGCAATCCGAAAGGCGTGATCATCACGGTCGGCAACATGCTGTTCGCCGCCGAAGGCATGCTCAAGGCGATGCCGGCGAAAGGCCAGGAACGCTTCTTCTCGTATCTGCCGCTCGCGCACGCGTTCGAGCGCGGCGCCGTCGAACTCGGTTCGATCTATTACGGCGCCGAAGTGTTCTTCCTCGAAAATCTCGAAAAGCTCGCCGAGCAGCTGCCGGAAGTCGCGCCGACGCGCTTCTTCGGCGTGCCGCTGGTGTTCGGCCGCTTCCAGGCCGGCATCCTCAAGAAGCTGCCGCAGAAGAAGCTCGACCGCCTGCTGAAGATTCCGGTCGTCTCGACGCTGATCAAGAAGAAGATCAAGAAAGGTCTCGGCCTGCAGAACGCCCGCTATCTGATCGTCGGCGCCGCGCCGATGCCGATCCCGCTGATGAAGTGGCTGGCCAAGCTCGGCATCGAAGTGCTGCAGGGCTACGGCATGACCGAGAACAATATCTACGCGACGGTCAACCTGCCGGGCGCGAACCGCTGGGGTTCGGTCGGCCGCGCGCAGCCGGGCGCCGACATGCGGATCGCCGAGGACGGCGAAATCCAGTTCAAGCACGCCGCGGTCACCAAAGGCTATTACAACGAGCCGGACAAGACCGCCGAACTGTTCAC
>DASSVA010000332.1:0-3554 GCA_035706385.1 Solimonas sp.
GGATGCATGCTCGAACGCGGCGCGAGCCACGGAAAGCCGCTGCCGAAGCGGCGCACGTCGTCGATGTCGAAATCCAGCAGCTGCAGCCAGTCGCCGACGCGGCTGGCGCCGTAAAAGCGCGCGCCGGCCGGAAAGCTGCGCGCACGCAGGCCGATCCGCTGCCGCCATGCCGGCCAGCTCCACGGGCTGAAGCCGAGCAGGAACAAACGGCCGCGATCGTTGAGCACGCGCGCCGCCTCGCGCAGCACGGTATGCGGCGAGCCGCTGAATTCGATCGTGTGCGGCAGGATCAGCGCGTCGACACTGCGCGCCGGCAACGGCAGATGCTCGGGATCGATGACCGCCGCGGCCTGGTCGCCGATCGCCGTGCCGAGCACCGCGCGATGCAGGGTCTCGGCACCGTCCAGCAGGCGGTTGCCGCCGAGCCAGCTGCCGATCTGCAGCAGATGGCGGCCGAAGATGTCGGGCAGCAAACGGCGCAGTTCGGTCGATTCGAGCGCGAGCAGGCGCTGGCCGCGTACCGATTCCGACCACTGCTCCAGCGCGGCGCGATCCGACAGCCGCGCGGCGCGGGGATGACGGGCTGGAAACATCGCACTACCCTCCTTGGCCTGAGCCTCGCCGCCATCATACCGCCGGGTCCGACATGACGATCACCGTTCAGCCACTGCCTGCGTTCACCGACAACTACATCTGGGCGCTGGACCGCGCCGGCGAGGCGATCGTCGTCGATCCGGGCGACGGCGCCGTCGTGCAGCGCTGGCTCGATGCCGGATCGCTGCGGCTCGCGGCGATCGTCATCACGCATCACCATCCCGATCACACCGGCGGCATCGCGTTGCTGCGCAAAGCCTGGGACGTGCCGGTCTACGGACCGCGCGCCGAGCACGCAAAGATTGCCGGCCTGACGACGCTGCTCGACGACGGCGACGAGATCGAACTGTTCGGCGAGCGTTACACGGTGATCGCGGTGCCCGGTCATACGCTCGGCCACATCGCGTATCACGGCGCCGGCCGCCTGTTCTGCGGCGACACCCTGTTCTCGGCCGGCTGCGGACGGCTGTTCGAAGGCACGCCGGCGCAGATGCAGGCCTCGCTGAGCCGCCTCGCCGCACTGCCCGGCGACACGCGCGTCTACTGCACGCACGAGTACACGACCTCCAACCTCGCGTTCGCGAACGCCGTCGAGCCGGGCAATGCCGCGCTGCAGGCGCGCATCGCCGAGGTCCGCGAACTGCGCGCGCACGAACGGCCGAGCCTGCCGTCGACGATCGCGCTGGAGCGCGCGCACAACCCGTTCCTGCGCGGCGACATGCCCGCCGTCCGCGCCGCGGCCGAAGCGCATGCCGGCCATCCGCTCGGCGACGACACCGCGGTGTTCGCGACGCTGCGCCAGTGGAAAGACGGGTTTCGCGGCCAGGGGCTGCCGTCAACGTAAGACCGCAAGATCAGGCTGATACGTCATTCCCGCGAAAGCGGGAATCCAGAGCGTCAAGCGCAGAAGCCCGATCCTGGATTCCCGCTTGCGCGGGAATGACGAAATCTCAGTGCGCGCGCGCCGCTTCGGCCGCCGCCGATTCGGCAGCGGCCGGCGCTTCGGCTTCGACGCGCGGCTCCGGCATCCGCTCCAGCGCGATCCGCAGCACGTCCTCGATCCAGCGCACCGGCTCGATGTTCAGCGTCGACTTCACCGTCTCCGGGATGTCGGCGAGATCCTTGACGTTTTCCTGCGGGATCACGACGGTCTTGATGCCGCCGCGCTGTGCTGCGAGCAGCTTCTCCTTGAGCCCGCCGATCGGCAGCACCTCGCCGCGCAGCGTGATCTCGCCGGTCATCGCGACATCGGCGCGCACCGGAATCTCGGTCAGCGCCGAGACCAGCGTCGTCGCCATCGCCACGCCGGCCGACGGACCGTCCTTCGGCGTCGCGCCTTCCGGCACGTGCACGTGGATGTCGTTCGATTCGTAGAACTTCGGATCGATGCCGAGCTTCTGCGAACGCGCGCGCACCACCGTCAGCGCCGCCTGGATCGACTCCTGCATGACGTTGCCGAGCGAACCGGTCTGCGTCAGCTTGCCCTTGCCGGGCGCCAGCGCCGATTCGATCGTCAGCAGTTCGCCGCCGACTTCGGTCCACGCAAGACCCGTGACCTGGCCGATCTGGTTGCGCTCCTCGGCGCGACCGTAGCGGAACTGGTAGACGCCGAGATACTTCTCGAGATTGTCGGCGGTGACGTCGATGCGCGTCGTCTCCTTCGACGTCAGCAGCTCCTTGACGACCTTGCGGCAGATCTTGCTGATCAGTCGTTCGAGCGAACGCACGCCGGCCTCGCGCGTGTACAGCCGCACGATGTTGCGCAACGCGTCGTCGCCGACGGAAAGCTCACCGTCCTTCACGCCGTTGTTCTTCATCTGCTTCGGCACGAGGTACTGCTTGGCGATCGCGACCTTCTCGTCCTCGGTGTAGCCCGGCAGGCGGATCACTTCCATGCGGTCGAGCAGCGGCCCCGGAATGTTCAGCGTGTTCGCGGTGGCGATGAACATCACGTCCGACAAGTCGTATTCGACTTCGAGGTAATGATCCTGGAACGTCGAGTTCTGCTCCGGATCGAGCACTTCGAGCAGCGCCGACGACGGATCGCCGCGGAAGTCCATCGCCATCTTGTCGATTTCGTCGAGCAGGAACATCGGATTCCTGACGCCGACCTTGCTCATGTTCTGGATGATCTTGCCCGGCATCGAACCGATGTACGTGCGGCGATGGCCGCGGATCTCCGCTTCGTCGCGGACGCCGCCGAGGCTCATCCGCACGAACTTGCGATTGACCGCATCGGCGATCGAACGGCCGAGCGAAGTCTTGCCGACGCCCGGCGGCCCGACGAGGCACAGGATCGGCCCCTTCAGCTTCTTCATCCGCGCCTGCACCGCCAGATATTCGACGATCCGTTCCTTGATCTTTTCGAGGCCGTAGTGGTCCTCGTCGAGCTTGGCCTGCGCGAGGTCGAGGTCGATGACGGTCTTCGTGCGCTTCTTCCACGGCACCGACGTCAGCACGTCGAGATAATTGCGGACGACGGTCGCTTCCGCCGACATCGGCGGCATCATCTTCAGCTTGTTCAATTCGGCGACGGCCTTGGTCTTCGCCTCCTTGTGCATGCCGGACTTCTCGATCTTGCTCGCGAGTTCTTCCTGCTCGTTCGGGCCGTCCTCGCTCTCGCCGAGTTCCTTCTGGATGGCCTTCATCTGCTCATTCAGGTAGTACTCGCGCTGGTTCTTCTCCATCTGCTGCTTGACGCGCGTGCGGATCTTCTTCTCGATCTGCAGCACGTCGATCTCGCTTTCGAGCTGGCGCATGACGTGCTCGATGCGCGCCTTCGCGTCGTCGATCTCCAGCACTTCCTGCTTGTCCTCGAGCTTCAGATTCAGATGCGCGGCGATCGTGTCGGCGAGCCGGCCCGGCGAATCCATGCTGGCCAGCGACGGCAGCAGCTCGGCCGGAATCTTCTTGTTGAGCTTCGCGTAGGCCTCGAACTGCGCGAGGATCGAGCGCGTCGC
>DASSVA010000333.1:0-4081 GCA_035706385.1 Solimonas sp.
AACTCGCGTTCTATTTCGAGAACTACCACGCGCGCGCGCCGTACGTCAGTTTCTACGCGACCGAGGAATCGTGCGCGAAGCACACCACCAGCACCGTCCAATTTCTCGCGGCCTGCGCCGATGTGCCGCTGTTGCACGCGCTGCTGCATCCGAATGATCCGGAAGGTGCGAGCAGCGATGCGGTCGGCTTCGATTCGGCGAAGCTGCAGGTCGAATATCCGCAGAACATCAAGCTGTACGGCGTATCGTTCAACACCACGGTCGGCGCGTGGTCGGTGCAGGGTGAACTCGCGTACCGGCCGAACGCGCCGATGCAGGTCGATCTGGAAGACCTCGCGTTCGCGGCGTTCGGCCCGACGCTGACCGACTGCCATCTGCCCGATGCCGGTTGCGCCGGTACCGGCAATGGTCTCGGCATCGCCGCCGGCGCGCTGCCGGCGCAATTGCAGCAGGCATTCGGCGCATTGGCGTCGTCGCTCGGCCTGAAAACATCAACGCGCTCGGCGGCATCGGCATCTACGAGGACCCGGGCGTCTGCAGCGTGATCCTGACGTCCGATACCTGCGTCTATCGCGGCAGCGATTTCGTGACCGCCGGCGGCAACGGCACCTACAACGACACTTACGATCTGCTGGTCGGCCACATGCCCGGTTCGGGACGCGCGTTCCCGTCGTTCGTCGTGCCGTATCGCGGCGGCACCGTCGGCGCCAATCCGGGTTCCGATCCGGACAAGCCCTACAACCACAAGAATCCCGGTTATATCCGCGGCTGGGAAAATTTCGACAGCTACGAATTCAATCTCGGTTCGACCTACGTGATGGGCGCGACCGATACGTTCAATTTCGTCGATGCGGACCAGATCATCACGCTGTTCGAACTGGGCGCGACCTGGGTGCCGGGCCTGCCGGCGCTCGATGAACTGCAGCTGGAAGCGCCGGGCACGTTCACGCATGCCAGCGCCGGCGCCGACGGCTCGGGTGCCGACGGTTCGCGCCAGGCGTGTTCGACCAACCAGGCCTGCAGCTACGGCGCCGACGGCCTGCGTTTCAATCCGCATCAGCAGAACCGCAAATACTTCCCCGACAAGTTCTCGTGGGGCTACGTGATCATTTCGCAGATCAAGTACGAATCGGTATGGCCGAGCATCTCGCTGCAACCGCAGATCGTCTGGAAACACGATGTCAAAGGCACCGCGCCGGGCTACGCCGCGAATTTCATCGAAGGCCGCAAGCAGGCCGACGTCGGGCTGGAAATCCGCTATCGCTCCAGCCTGTCGCTGAATCTCGGCTACACCTGGTTCTTCGGCGGCGGCGACGGCAACCTGATGCGTGATCGCGATGTCGCGCGCACGTTCCTGAAATACCAGTTCTGAGCGACGCTCAGGCGATCGGTGCGCCGTCGGGTGGCGCGCCGTCCGGCGCCAGCGCGCCGAGCACGAGGAACTGGCTTTTGAAACCGGCGATGCGTTTCTCGCCGAGATTCAGTGCGCCGACCACGCGCCGGCCGATCAGCGCGTCGATCGCGTAATGCGTGATCTGCGCGCTGGTTTCGAGCACGCCGACGACAGGGCCGAAGTCGACGCGCAGCCGGTACGCCGGCTTGCGTGCGCCGGCGAACGGCTCGGCCGAGATCACCGTGCCGACGCGCAGATCGACCGCGAGAAAACCGGCGATGCCGCAGATGTCCTTGCGCGGCAGTTTGTCCGGCGCGTACGGCAGCGCATCGCGATCGATGACGTGCTGGACCATATTCAAAAATCCGTGAAGAAGCGTCGCGAACAAGCGGCCGGGCGCAGCAGCTTCTTCATGGATTTTGCGGTGTCGGCACGGCGACGCGCCACTCGCGCAGCGCGTGCGTCGCGCCTTCCTGCACCTGCTTGAGCCGTTCGTAGAGCCGGCCGGCGAGGCCGGTGTCGCGGAAGCGGATCGCGGTCGTGCCGTCGCTGATTTCGCTGATCGTCACCAGTCGCGCGGCGGTGCCGACGCCGAACGCGGTGCCGAGCTGGCCGGCCATGCCGGCGGCGGCGAGTTCGTCGAGCGTGACGCGGTGTTCGGACACGCGCACGCCGTCGGCACGCAGCAGGCGCAGCACGCTGTCGCGCGTGATGCCGGCGAGGATCGTGCCGTCGAGCGGCGGTGTGATGACTTCGTCGCCGATCTGCACGAACAGGTTCATCGTGCCGGCCTCGGCGAGTTCGCGATGCGTCAGCGCATCGAGCCAGACGACATCGTCGAAACCGTTCGCGCGCGCGCGCATCTGGCCGGCGAGTCCGGCCGCGTAATTGCCGCCGGTCTTGGCGGCGCCGAGACCGCCGGGCGCGGCACGGATCAGTTCGGTCTCCGCCCACAGCCGCATCGACTTCGGCAGCGGGTCCGAGCACGGCGTGACGGCGACCGCGAGACGATGCTTCGTTGCCGGACGAAAGCCGAGCGCATCTTCCTCGGCGTACAGCGTCGGTCGCAGATACAGTGCGCCGCGGCCGTGCGCCGGCACGTAGCGCGCATGAACCTGCACCGCGAGCTGGCACAACGTCATGAACAGTTCTTCGGGCGGCTCCGGCATCACCAGACGCTGCGCGCTCTGCTGCAGGCGGCGTGCATGATCGCGTGGCCGGAACAGGTGGATCTGGCCGTCGGCGTTGCGATACGCCTTGAGTCCTTCGAACACCGAGAAGCCGTATTGCAAACCGCCGCCGGCGACCGGCACCGGCAGCGCGCTGCGCGCGCTGATGCTCGGCGCATGCCAGCCGCTGTCGTCGCCGTGCTGTGCGTGCGCGAGATAAGGGCCGAGTACGCGGCCGAAGCCGAGGGCTTCCGGTTCCGGCCAGTCCGCCGGCAGGGGCGCTTCGTAGAGCCCGGTGGGGGGTGTGTGCATCGTCAGTTTCCGTTTTGCGTTGGCAAGAGTAGCGAATCGGGATGAAGGTTTCTCAGGAGACGGCGCCGGAGCGTGTCTCGATTTGCGTCATTGCGAGGAGGCCGAAGAGCCGACGAAGCAATCCAGAGCGCGGCTCGATCCGACTTCGCTGCTGGATTGCTTCGCCGCCGTGCGGCTCGCAATGACGGTGTTGGACACGCTCGTCAGCCGACCGCTTCGACATTGGCGGCGCCCGGCCGGACGACCGGCAGCACCATTTCGTCGACGGCGATCGGCGCGCGGATCAGCATCGGACCGGGTTGCGCGAACGCGCTTTGCAAGGCCTGTGCCGGATCGCGGACGAAGCCGAGGTCGATCGCCGGCACGCCGAACGCCTCGGCGATCGCGCAACATGACGGCGGATGGCGGTACAGCGAGCCGCTGTAGCGCGCGTCGTGAAACAGGTTCTGCTGCTGGCGCACCATGCCGAGCGCGCCGTTGTCGAGGACGATGATCTTCACGTTCGCTTGGAGTTCGGCGAGCGTCGCCAGTTCCTGCACGCTCATCAGCAGGCTGCCGTCGCCGGAGAAACAGATCGCGCCGGCGCGCGGGTTCGCGAGCGCCGCGCCGATCGCCGCCGGCACGCCGAAACCCATCGTGCCGAGACCGCCCGAGGTCAACCAGCGGTTCGGCGTCGACACGGTGTCTGCATCGCAGCGGGTGCGGGAGGCGCCGGGCAGGCCCGCAGCCGCGCCCACCTTGCTGCGGTCGGGCATCTTGATGCGGGCCTGGCTCGCAAACGGATAGCTCTGCGCGACCCACATCTGGTGCTGGCCGACGTCGGTCGTGATCGCCGCCTCGGGATTGGCGATCGCGGCGACCGCGCGCATCAGGCCATGCGGTTTGCGCGGATCGTCGGCGCCCGGCCGCGGCAGCGGGAATTCGCGGCGCAGTTCGCCGACGCGCGCGAGCCAGCCGGCGCGCAGTTGCGGGTTCACCGCGCCGATCAATGCGCGCAGCGCGGCGCCGGCGTCGGCCTCGATCGCCAGTTGCGGCGTGCGCAGCTTGCCGAGCTCGCGACGGTCGGCATCGATGTGGATGACCTGCGCGTTCGGCGCGAAGCGATCGAGGCGGCCGGTCGCGCGGTCGTCGAAACGGCAGCCGATCGCGATCAGCAGATCGCATTCGTCGATCGCCATGTTCGTGTAGCGCGCGCCGTGCAGGCCGA
>DASSVA010000334.1:0-2157 GCA_035706385.1 Solimonas sp.
GCCGCTGGCCTCGCACATCCAGGCGACCAATCCGGCGAAGGGCTACATGGCGAACTGGAACAATTCCGGCGCGCCGGGCTGGTGGGCGGCCGACAGCAACGGCACGTACGGGCCGACGCATCGCGTCGCGATGCTGCAGCAGCGGCTCGCCGCGTTCAAGGCGAGCGGCCGCAAGCACGATCTGGCGAGCATGGTCGAGATCATGGCCGACACCGCGTACACCGACCTGCGCGGCTTCGACGTGCTGCCGGAGATTCTCAGGATCATGAAGATGGGCACGCTGACGTCCGACCAGCAGGCGGTCGTCGACATGATGCAGCAGTGGTACGACGCCGGTTCGCGCGAATGGATCGACGAGCAGAAAGGTCTCGGCGCGTATCGCCGCGATCGCGACGGCGACGGCGTCTACGACTTTCGCGCGCAGGCGGTGCTGATGGACGCCTGGTATCCGCATCTGATCGACACCGTGCTGCCGCAGATGACGGCGATCGAAGCCAAGGGCGCGCCGCTGCTGACCGGCCGTTACGACGCGCCGCGCGCGCAGGGCTCGGCGTTCCAGGAAGGCTGGTTCCAGCACATGAAGCGCGTGCTGAACATGGCGATGGACACGCCGGGGCACGAAAGCTATCGCGCGTTGCGCTGCGCCGATTCGAACGATCTGCAAACCTGCCGGCAGGCGGTGCTGAGCGCGCTCGACGACGCGCTGTCCGATCTCGGCGGGCTGTCGAACGAGGCGAACTGGGACGGCAGCGTGCTGGCCAACGCCAAGGGCGACAACGGCGCGAAGATCGAGGATTACGACGCGGTCGAGCACACCTCGTTCAGTTTCATTCCGGTGCCGCCGATTCCGTGGATCAACCGGCCGACGTTCCAGCAGGCGGTCGAGATCACGACGCCGCTGTCGCCGGAATAGCGGTCGCGCGCGGCGACGTCTCGTCCCAATGCACGAGCCGTCGCCGCCGCGGCGCCGCTACGATCGGCCGACGTCATCACCCGAGATTCCGCCATGGCCGCGACACCCGAGCAGGTCCGTTCCGTCATCGAGCAGTACGCCGACGCCTGGGCGCGCAACGATCGCGCGCTGCTGATTTCGCTGTTCGCGAAAGACGCGAAGTGGATCGATCCGGTCGGCACGCCGCCGTTCAGCGGTCACGCCGGCGTCGCCGCGTTCTGGGATTTCGCGCATCAGGATGCGACGCGCGAACTGACGCCGAAAGTGCATCGCATCGTCGCCTGCGGCAACGAGGGCCTGCTTGATTTCACGATGCAGGTGCGCGCGCCGGCCAGTAACCAGGGCCTCGACCTGCACGTCGTCGACCGCTTCGTGATCGACGACGACGGCAGGATCGCGCTGGCCTGCGCGTACTGGGACGAGGCGAGCGCGTCGGCGCCGCCCGGCATGGATTTCTTCGCGCCGGACCTCGACGACGCCTACGACAAATCCTGATCGCGCCGGATCGCGTTCACAGCAGCCACGGAATCAGCGCGCGCCGCTCGCGCGGGTAATCGGCGAACTGCTCGCGATACCAGCGATGGTGCGACAGCGCGCGCGGCAGCAGATTGGAGACCGTGAAGATCGCGAACAGTGCACCGGCCGCGGTCCACGACATCACCGCCCAGCCGGTCCACAGCACGATCTCGCCGAAGTAATTCGCGGCCGACACGTATTCGAACGCGCCGCCGCGCGGAATCTTGTAGCCGGGCGTGCCGTCGCTGCGCAAACGGATCAGGATCGTGTCGGCCTGGAAGTTGATCAGCCAGCCGGCGAGCGCAATCGCCAGACCGATGCCGAAGCGCGGATCGCGGAACCACGCGTCCGTCATCAGATGCGGCGCGTGCGCGACCTCATAGCCGTTGACGAAGCCGTTGAGCGCGTTGAACAGCACGCCGAAGATCACGCCGCTGAGCGGAAAGCGCTTGCCGTCCTCGTTGCGCCGCAGCGGATAGACGATGCCGCGATACAGATAATGGCTCTGCCACAGCGCGAACAGCACGATCGCCGGCGTGCCCGGCGACTGCGCGGTGAGCCAGAACGTCACCGCGAACGCCCACCACTGCGGCGACTCGAACAGCAGCCACGCCGGCCGCGCCGTCATCGTGTGACGGTCGCTCGGCTTCGCGTAGCGGCCGTACGGATTGACCTGCTTCATCGTGCCG
>DASSVA010000335.1:0-3137 GCA_035706385.1 Solimonas sp.
CCGACGTGAGATTTTCGAGACGGTCCTCGATCCATTTCAGCGGGCGTTTCAGCAGCATCGCCGCGAGCACGACCGCGACTTCCTCGCGCCACGGCTGGCCTTTCAGGCCGAACGAGCCGCCGACGTCCTTGGCGATCACGCGAATCGCGGTCTGCGGCAGACGCAGCGCCTGCGCGAACCAGCGCGCGTTGAGCTGGGGTCCCTGGCACGAGAGGTAGATCGTCAGTTCGCCCGAGCCTTGCGGCGAGACGGCGACGCCGCGCGTCTCCATCGGCGACTGCGAGATGCGCTGGTGATCGAACGCGATCTCGACGCGATGCGCGGCGCCGGCGATCGCCGCTTCGAGATCTTCATCGAGTTCGTCGGAACCGGTCGCGGCGGCGACGTTCGAATCCGTGCCGGGATGGACGAGCGCGCCACGCTTGGCGTCTTCGATCGTGACGACCGGATCCTCCTCGTCGTATTCGACGACGATCAGGCCGGCGGCATCCTCGGCGATGTAGCGGTTCTGCGCGACGACCATCGCGACCGGATCGCCGACGTGGCGCACGGCGTCGCTCGCCAGCACCGGCACCGGCACGACCGGCGGCGCGAGGAAGAAGCTCAGCATGTCGACTTCGTAACGCGCGAGGTCGGCCGCGGTCAGCACCGCGTACACGCCGTCGAGCGCGCGCGCCGCCGCGACGTCGATAGCCTTGATGCGGCCGCGCGCGATCGGACTGCGATGGAACGCAACGTGCAGCGCGCCCGGCGGGCCGGCGTCGTCGACGTAGACGCCGCGGCCGGTCAGCAGCCGCGTGTCTTCCTTGCGCGCGACGCGCTGGCCGATATACGAGCCGGTTTTCGTCTCGACTTTCTCGGGCGCGTTCACGACGCGTCTCCGTTCGCGTCGGGCGCAATGCCGGCGAGCCTGCGCGCCGCGCGGCGGATGCCCTGGTAGCCGGTGCAACGGCAGATGTGGCCGGACAGCGCATTCATCACTTTTTCGGGCGCCGCTTTCGGCCCGTCGGTCAGCGACGCGAGCGTCATGACGATGCCCGGCGTGCAGAACCCGCATTGCAGGCCATGCTCGTCGGCTAGCGCCTGCTGCACCGGGTGCAGCGTGCCGTCGTCGGCGGCGAGCCCTTCGACGGTCGTCACGCTGCAACCGTCGGCCTGCACCGCGAGCATCAGGCAGCTGCGCACCGCGTTGCCGTCGACGATCACCGTGCACGCGCCGCAGACGCCGTGCTCGCAACCGACGTGCACGCCGGTGCAGCCGGCGTCGCCGCGCAGGAAATCGCTGAGCGTCAGACGGCCTTCGACGGTCGCGTTGTGCCTGCGGCCGTTGATGACGAGGTTGATCGGGTGCTGGCTCATATCGCCGTCTTCATCACGATGAACATTCTGAAAAGCTCCTCCGGCGCCTTGCCTGTACGACTTCCGTCATTGCGAGGAGTCCTCGCGTAGCGAGGGGGACGAAGCAATCCAGCGACGCCGCCCGATCGGGCATCGCAGCTGGATTGCTTCGCTGCGCTCGCAATGACGGCCCGGCTGATGTGCGCTCACGCGGCGGCCCTCAGATCGAGTGCGTCGCTCAGCGCGCGCGCGAACACGCGGCGGCCGACGGTGCGGCGGTATTCGGCGGTCGCATGGTGATCGTCGAACGGCGCGGTGTCGGCGATCGCCAGTTCCGCGAGCGCCTTGACGTCGAGCGCATCGATGCGCTGGCCGACCAGCGCCGCTTCGGCCTGGCGCGCCTTGATCGGCGTCGACCCCATGCCGAACCACGCGATGCCGGCGCGCGTGACCTTGCCGTCGGCTATCGTCAGCGCGCCGGTCAGACCGACGAGCGCGAAATCGCCGGGCCGTTGCGCGACTTCGCGGAACAGGCTGACCGTACCGGCCGGCCATTCCGGCACGTCGATCGCCGTCAGCAATTCGTCGGGTTCGAGCGCGGTCGCGTACGGACCGAAATACAGTTCCTCGGCCTTGATCCGCCGCGTGCCGCGCAGCGACCGCACTTCGACCGTCGCGCCGAGCGCGACCGACGTCGCCGGCAGTTCGGCGGCCGGTTCGCCGAGCGCGATCGAACCGCCGACCGTGCCGCGGTTGCGGGTCTGGTGATGGCCGACGTGCTTCAGCGCGGTGACGAGCAGCGGCTGCGCGGCGTTCAGCGTCGCATCGGCGAGCGCCTCGTTCTGCCGCGTGACCGGGCCGATGCGCGTGACGCCGGCGTTGCGCGTGACGCCCTTCAGCGCCTTGATGTGATTGATGTCGACGAGAATGAACGGCTGGCTCATGCGCAGCGCGAGCAGCGGCATCAGCGTCTGGCCGCCGGCGAGCACGGTCGCGCCGCCGCCGGCGTCGGCGAGCAGCTGACAGGCTTCGTCGACCGTCGCCGGCGCGTAATAGTCGAACGGCGCCGGTTTCACCGGTCGCCCCCGCGGTCGGCGAGCAGCCGCGCGAGCAGTTCCGCGTCGAGCGTGACGACCGGCGCCGCCGAACTGCGACCGAATGCGAAGCCGGCGATGCCGACGAGCAGCAGCAGCAGGCCGATCGCGATGCCCATCCATTCCGAATGCGGATCGGCGTTCAGTCCGCGACCGAACAGATAGCCGCCGAGCGCGGCGACGACGACGGCGAGCAGCCACGCGACCGGCGACCCGCGGCCGCCGCCCGCGTAGGCGATCGCCGGCGCGCCGGCCGGCGCCGCGGCGGCACCCGCCGCCGCTTTCACCGGCCTGGTCGGCGCGATGACATTCGCAAACTGCGAGAAGAACCGCGCGGCGAGCTGCTTCGAGGTCGCGTCCATGATCGGACCGCCGAGCTGCGCGAGCCGTCCGCCGACCTGCGCATCGGCGTCCCAGGTCAGCAGCGTGTTGCCGGCATCGTCGTTGAGCCGCACCTTGACGATGCTCTTGACGAAACCGACGGTGCCGGCCTGGCCTTCCATGATCAGCGTGTACGAGTCCGGCGCGTTGATGTCGGCGAGCTCGACCGCGCCGTTGAAGCGCGCGCCGATCGGGCCGATCTTGATCTCGACCGTCGCGACCATCCGCGTATCCGATTCCTTGGCGAGCGACTGACAGCCGGGAATGCAGCGCTTGAGCACATCCGGGTCGTTCAGCGCCTGCCATACCTTGTCGCGCGGCGCC
>DASSVA010000336.1:0-9182 GCA_035706385.1 Solimonas sp.
TCCTGCAGCACGACGTAATTGCCCTTCTCGTACTCGAACGCCTTGACGATGTCCTTCCACGGCACTTCCTCGCCGCTTTCCTCGCTGACGCGCTCGTAGCGGACGCGCGAGTTGTCGCGCGAGTCGATCAGATGGAAATGCAGATCGACCTTGCGCTCGCCGGGCATCAGTTGCACCGGGATGTGCAGCAGGCCGAATGAAATCGCGCCGGTCCAAAGGGGTCTGGCCATCGGTTCGTTCTCCCGTCAGCGCGGCAGCGCCTGTTCGACATCGTCGATGCCGCGCCACGGATCGGGATGTCGGGCGATCCGTTTGCGGAGGTTGCCGAAGTGGAACGGCGCCGCGCTGCGCAGGCCCGTCAGTTCGTCCCAGGCGAGCGGCACCGCGACCGGCGCGCCGGCGCGCGCACGCAGGCTGTAGTTCGCGACGCTCGTCGCGCCGCGCGCATTGCGCAGGTAATCGATGAAGATGCGGCCTTCGCGACGCGATTTGCCGGCGACCGCGAGATAGTGATCGGGCTGCTCCTGTGCCATCGTCTGCGCGAGCGCATGCGCGAACGCCTTCACCGCGTCCCAGTCGTCGTCGCCGGACAGCGGCACGACGACATGCAAACCCTTGCCGCCGGACGCGCGCAGAAACGATTCGAGCTTCAGCGCCGCCAGCCGTTCGCGGACCGCGCGCGCCGCCGCCTTGATCTCGCGCCACGGCACGTCCGGCGCCGGATCGAGATCGAAGACGATGCGGTCCGGCGTATCGGGCCTCGCGACCGTCGAGCCCCAGGTGTGAATCTCGACGACGTTCATCTGCACCAGCGCGAGCAGGCCGTCGAGATCGTCGATGTAGACGTACGGATCGCGTTCGGCCTTGGCACGCGCCGCATGGACGGCATCGCGAAAGCCCGACGTCAGGTGTTTCTGGAAAAAACATTCGCCGCCGACGCCGTCCGGGCAGCGCACCAGCGCCAGCGGCCGGCCGACGATCTGCGGCAGGATCTGATCGGCGATGTCGCGATACAGCGCGCCGACTTCGGCTTTCGTGATGTCCGGATCGGTGAAGATCAGCCGATCGGGATGCGTGAACGAATATGGTTCGGATCGCGCCCGCCGCGTCGCCGCCGGCGTGGTGCGCGCTGCGCGCCGATGCGCGTTGCGCGCCACCTTCGCGGATTTCCGCGGCGCGGCGGACGTGGCGGCGGCGACATGCGGCGCGCGATCGGGCGCGGCGAGATCGTCGGGCGACTTGTCCGGCCGCAATCCCTTGACGCTCGCCTGGCGCAGGATGCCGTCGCTGGTCCACGCGCGAAAACTCACTTCGACGACCAGCGTCGGCTTCACCCAGATCGGCCTCGCGCCGCGCAGATCGCCGGCCGTCGGCGGCCGTTCGAGCGGCACCGCGGTCTTCGCCGGCTTGAGCCGTCGCAGCAGATCGTCGATCGCGGCTGCGGACAGCCCGCTGCCGACGCGGCCGACATAACGCCAGCGCTTGCCGCGCGCCGACGCTTGCGCGAGCAGCAGCGAACCGAGCGCCGCGCGCGCGCGCGCGCCGTGCGTATAGCCGACGATGACGAACTCGTCCGACTGTACGCATTTGATCTTCAGCCAGTCGCCGCCACGCCCTGCGCGATACGGCGCGCCGCGCGCCTTGCTGACGATGCCTTCGAGGCCGAGCCGGCACGCCGCCGCCGCAGCTTCGCGGCCGTCACCGACGATCGTTTCGGACAGCTGCAGCGGCGCCGGAGCATTGTCCAGCAGCGTCTCCAGCGCCGCCTTGCGTGCGTCCTGCGTCTCACCGCGCAGATCGCGGCCGTCGAGATAGAGCAGATCGAAGACGATCGCCCGGATGTCGCCGCCGTCGGCATCGCCGAAGCGCTGTTGCAGCAGATCGAAGCTGCTGTGCCCGGCCGCGTCGTAGACGACCAGTTCGCCGTCGACGATGCATTCGCGGCACGGCAACGCGAGGATCGCATCGCGCAGCGCCGGCAGCTTGTCCGACCAGTCGATGCCGTTGCGCGATACCAGCTTGACGCGGCGATTCTGGCGCAGCGCGATGAAGCGGTAGCCGTCGTATTTGATTTCGTGAACCCAGCCGTCGCCGCCCGGCGCGGTATCGACGAGCCGTGCGAGTTGCAGGCCGACCTCGCGCGGAAACGCGTCGCGCCGCCGTCGCGTCGCCGGTTTCTTCGCCGCCACGGTTTTCTTCTTCGCGCGCGCCACGCGCGACTTCGGTTCGGACTCGCCGTGACGGGCGCGCCACTGATGCAGCGTCGTGCCGTCGGCGACATCGGCCGCGCGCGCCGCATCATCGGCGCTCTTGATCAACAGCCACTGCGGCTGGCGGCCGGCCAGATGCGTGCGCACCAGCGACCAGCGGCCTTTCAGCCGTGCGCCGTCGAGCGTGAAATTCAGATGGCCTTTCTTCAGTCCGGCTTCGGCATCGCCGTCCGGCCGCCAGCGGCCTTCATCCCAGAGATCGACATGACCGGCGCCGTACTGGCCTTCGGGAATATCGCCTTCGAAGGTCCCATAACTCAGCGGATGATCCTCGACTTCGACCGCGAGCCGCTTCTGTGTCGGATCGCGCGACGGTCCTTTCGGCACCGCCCAGCTGCGCAACGTGCCCTGCCATTCGAGACGAAAATCGAAGTGCCGTCGGCGCGCGTGATGGAGCTGGATGACGTAGCGCAAGGCCGGCGCGTGACCGCGGACCGCGCGCGCATTACCGGTGACGCCCGGCTCCGGCGTGACCCCGAAATCGCGTTTCTCCCGATACTTGGCGAGCCGGCGCACGATCGCTCTCTGTGGTTGCCCGATCGCCGACTGTTGCGCGCGCGCACTGAGCCCAGACTGAATCCGCGCTGCCGATGGCAAGCGGCAGCGCCTCACGGCGGCGATTCACGACACGCAGGCGCGCGGCGCCGTGCAGGCGTTCTCCTCGATCTGGATCGTGCTGTGCTCGATGCCGAAACGCGTTTCGAGCAGATGATGGATCGCGATCAGTGCGGCGTCGCGGCCGGCATCGGCGCGCAGCGTCGCATGCAGCGTGACGACCGGCCGGTCGTCGCTCAGCGACCACGCGTGGACGTGATGGACGCTTTCGACTGCCGTCACGCCGGCTTCGATCGCGTCGATGATCGCGCGCTCGTCGAGTCCCGGCGGCGTGCCTTCGAGCAGGACGTGTGCCGACTGACGCGCGACGTTCCAGCCGTTGCGCACCATCACCAGCGCGACGAATGCCGACAGCAGCGGATCGGCGATCATCCAGCCGCGCCACCAGATCAACGCACCGGCGAGCAGCGCCGCGGCGCTGCCGAGCAGGTCGCCGAGCACGTGCGCGAGCGCACCGCGCACGTTGAGGTTCTGTTCGCCGCCGGACAGGATCGCGAACGCGACGAGATTGACGATCAGGCCGAGCGCCGCGATCAGCATCACCATGCCGCCCTGCACCGTCGCCGGCTGCCAGAGCCGCAGCAGCGCTTCGATCAGGATCCACGCCGACAGCGCGAGCAGGCCGATGCCGTTGACGAACGCCGCGAGCACCTGCCAGCGATGATGGCCGTAGCTCATCAACGGCGTCGCCGGCCGGCGCGCGGCGCGCACGGCGAGAAACGCCATCGCCAGCGACGCGGCGTCGGTCAGCATGTGCGCGGCATCGGCGAGCAGCGCGAGCGAACCGGCGATCAGGCCACCCGCCGCCTCGGCGAACATGAAGCCGCCGGTCAGCAGCAAGGCCCAGAACAGCTTGCCTTCCGACGCGTTCGCGCCGTGCGCATGGGTATGACCGTGGCCATGATCATGCGCATGGCGATGGTCGTGATCGGGTGCAGCGTGGTCGTGGCGGTGATCGTGCGGCATCGGTCGGGGCATCGGTTGCGGCGCGGCCTATCGTAGCAGCGCCACGCATGTCGCCGTCATCACGGCGTCGCCAGTTCGGCGTCGGCGAAACCGGCGGCGCGGCGCGCGTCGAGATTCAGCGGCGGCCGCAGGCGCACGCCGTGTTCGGCGAGCAGCGCGCGAAACGTCGACGACGGATCGAGATCGCGCTGCGCGCACAGATGGCGGAACCAGCGCGTGCCGATTTCGACGTGGCGTACTTCCTCGCGCAGGATGACGTCGAGAATCGCGACGGTTTCCAGATCGCCGGCCGCGCGCAGCCGCGCGATCATGCCGGGCGTGACGTCGAGCCCGCGCGCTTCGAGCACGCGCGGCACCAGCGCCATCCGCAGCAGCACGTCGTGTGCGGTCTTCTCGGCCGCTTCCCAGAGGCCGTTATGCGCGGCGAAATCGCCGTAATCGAAGCCGAGCGACTGCAGCCGCGCACGCAGCATCGCGAAGTGCCGCGCCTCGTCCTGCGCGACGCCGAGCCAGTCCGCGTAGTAATCGCGCGGCATCGCGGCGAAGCGCCAGCCGGCGTCGAGCGCGAGATTGATCGCGTTGAATTCGATGTGCGCGATCGCGTGCAGCAGCGCGGCGCGTCCTTCGCGCGAACCGAGCGCGCGCTGCGGCACGTCGCGCGGATGGATCAGCAATGGCCGCGCCGGACGACCCGGCACCGGCCGCGGATCGGCCTCGGCGACGTCCGGCACGTCGCAGCGCAGCTCGGCAACCCGTTCGCACTTGATCTGCGGATCGGTTTCGACGAGTACTGCGTGCCAGGCACGCCGCGTGAGTTCATTCATCGCCGGAGACTCATCGCCATTGCGGGCGCCGCGAAGCAATCCAGGATCGGGGCTCGATCCGGCGGTAGACTGGATTGCTTCGCGGCGCTCGCAATGACGGATAAAACTACAGCTTCAGGCCGCGCGCCAGATCGGCGGTCAGGTCCTTGAGATCTTCGAGGCCGACCGCGACGCGCAGCAGGCCCTCGCCGATGCCGGCCGCCGCGCGCGCCTCGGCAGTGATCCGCGCGTGCGTCGTGGTCGCCGGATGCGTGATCGTCGTACGCGTATCGCCGAGATTGGCGGTGATCGAGATCAGCCGCGTCGAATCGATGACGCGCCACGCCGCGTCGCGTCCGCCTTCGACCTCGAACGCCAGCACGCCGCCGAAGCCCGACTGCTGGCGGCGCGCCAGCTCGTGCTGCGGATGCGTGACCAGACCCGGATAGAACACCTGCTTGACGGTCGGCTGCTCGCTGAGCCATTCGGCAAGCCCGCGCGCGTTCTCGCAGTGCGCCTTCATCCGCACCGTCAGCGTCTCCAGACCCTTGAGGAACACCCAGGCATTGAACGGACTCATGCACGGACCGGCGGTGCGCAGGAAACCGAACACGTCCTTGCCGACGCGCTCGGCGTCGCCGACGATCGCGCCGCCGACGCAGCGACCCTGGCCGTCGATGTACTTGGTCGCCGAGTGGATCACGAAGTCGGCGCCGAGCTTCAGCGGCTGCTGCAGCACCGGCGTCAGGAAACAGTTGTCGACGCACAGCAGCGCGCCATGCCGGTGCGCGATGTCGGCGAGCGCGCCGATGTCGGCGATCTCGACCAGCGGATTGGTCGGCGTCTCGACGAACAGCAGCCGCGTCTCCGGCCGGATCGCCTGTTCCCAGCCGGCCAGATCGGTCTGAGCGACGTAGCTGACGGTGACGCCGAACTTGCCGAGCACGTTGTTGAACAGGCCGATCGTCGAGCCGAACAGGCCGCGCGACGTGACGATGTGATCGCCGTGCTTCAGCAGCGCCAGACACAGGCTGAGGATCGCCGCCATGCCGCTCGCGGTCGCGACGCAGCTCGCACCGCCTTCCATCGCCGCGAGGCGCTGCTCGAACGCTTCGGTCGTCGGATTGGTGAAACGCGAATAGATATAGCCGGGTTCGGCGCCGGAGAACACCGCCGCCGCCTGCGCGGCGCTGCCGTAGACATAGCTCGACGTCAGCGACAGCGCCGCCGAATGCTCGCGATTTTCCGTGCGCGGCTCGGACGCCCGCACACCGAGCGTCGCGCTGCCCCATTCCGGATCAAAGAATTCGTTCATCGCCTGGCCTCCTGCGGGCAATGAAAAAGCCCGCCAGCATCCAAAATGCCAAACGGGCTCTCAGCCCCGTTTAGCGATATTTATTCGTGTCGTCAGACACCGCGCCTGCAAGCTGGGAGCAAATCGGCGCCGCGCAAAGTTACGGTTAAACGACCACTTGAGCAAGTGAAAAACGTCACCGAAGGCGCGCGAGATGGCGTCGCGAGCAGGGTCGAGGCTGTGTCGAGGAGCGCAGCCGTACTGAAGTACGGCGAGCACCGCAGACGCAGGATCGACCCACGCAGCAGCCAGATCGCGCGGCTTCACGCGTTCGGCAGTTCGATGACCGTCTGCGCGCTGCGCCGCGCCGCCTTGGCGGCATCCGAACGGAACAGTTCGAGCTGGTTCAGGTATTCGGTGGTCACGTCCTGCGTGATGTATTCGCCGTTGAACACCGAGCAGTCGAAGCGCGTGATGTCCGGATTGCCGGCGCGCACCGCCTCGACCAGATCTTCGAGGTCCTGGTAGATCAGGCGATCGGCGCCGAGCATCTTCTGCAGTTCGTCGACGCTGCGGCCGTGCGCGACCAGCTCGCTCGACGTCGGCATGTCGATGCCGTAGACGTTCGGATAACGGACCGGCGGCGACGCCGACGCGAAATAGACCTTCTTCGCGCCGGCCGCGCGCGCCATCTCGACGATTTCCTTCGACGTCGTGCCGCGCACGATCGAATCGTCGACCAGCAGCACGTTCTTGCCGCGGAATTCGAGGTCGACCGGATTGAGTTTCTGGCGCACTGATTTCTTGCGCTGCGCCTGGCCCGGCATGATGAACGTGCGGCCGATGTAGCGGTTCTTGATGAAGCCTTCGCGGTAATGCACGCCGAGCCGCGCGGCGAGTTCGGCGCCGGCGACGCGCGAGGTGTCCGGGATCGGGATGACGACGTCGATGTCGTGGTCCGGCCAGTCGCGCAGAATCTTCTCGGCGAGCTTCACGCCCATCCGCAGGCGCGCCTTGTAGACGTAGATGTCGTCGATCACCGAGTCCGGGCGCGCGAGATAGACGTGCTCGAAGATGCACGGCGAATAGATCGGGTTCGCCGCACACTGGCGCTTGTGCAGCTTGCCGTCGAGCGTGATCAGCACCGCCTCGCCGGGCGCGATGTCGTCGATGAATTCGTAGCCGAGCGCGTCGAGCGCGACCGATTCCGACGCGATCAGGTAATCCGGCCCCTTGGCCGTCTCGCGCTTGCCGTAGACGATCGGCCGGATGCCGTACGGATCGCGGAACCCGACGACGCCGTAGCCGGTGATCATCGCGACGCACGCATACGCGCCGCGGCAGCGCAGATGCACGCCGGACACCGCCGCGAAGATGTCGTCCGGCGTCAGGCGCAGCACGCCGCGCTGCAGCAGTTCGTGCGCGAACACGTTCAGCAGGACTTCCGAATCCGATTCGGTGTTCAGATGGCGGCGGTCTTCGAGGAACAGTTCCTGCTTCAGCTCTTCCGAATTCGTCAGATTGCCGTTGTGCGACAGCGAAATGCCGAACGGCGTGTTGGTGTAGAACGGCTGCGCCTCGGCCGAGGTCGACGTGCCGGCGGTCGGATAACGGACGTGCGCGACGCCCATGTTGCCGCGCAGCTTGGCCATCTGCTCGTCGGCGTTGAACACGTCACGGACCAGGCCGTTCTCCTTGCGCAGGTACAGGCGATGGCCTTCGTTGGTGATGATGCCGGCGGCATCCTGGCCGCGGTGCTGCAACATCGTCAGCGCGTCGAACAGATCCGAGTTGACGGTGGCGTTCTGCGAAACAATACCGGCGATTCCACACATGTCAGGGATCCGTAGAAGAAGTCGTTTGAACGCCGGCGGGCGCGGCCGAAAGCAGATTGAGCCAGCGCTGCGGAATGATCGTTTCGAGACCGTGCGCGAGCCCGACGACGTGCGGCACGATCGTCGACTGCCGCCACCAGCGGTCTTCCGATGCGCCGAGCCGGCCGGCGACGAGCACGAACAGCGTCAGCACGATCACCGCGCGCAGCACGCCGATACCGCCGCCGAGCGTGCGATCGGACGCCGAGAAGCGGCTGTCGCGAACCGCCTGCACGGCGATATGCGTGAAGATCGCGCCGAGCAGCAGCACCGCGAAGAACACCAGGCCGCAGGCGACCGCTTCGCGCAGCGCCGGATCGGCAATGTGGTTTTCGAGCAGGCCGGCGGCGCGGCCGCCGAACAGCGCGGCGAATGCGAACGCGAAGATCCAGGTCATCAGGCTCAGGACTTCGCGCGTGAAACCGCGCAGCACGCCGACGAATACGGAGATCAGCGCGAGGGCGGCGATGCAGTAGTCAATCCAGGTCATGCGGCGCGCGGCGTGGAAGGCGGCAATTCTAGCATCGCGACACCGCCGCCGCCGACCGCGCGACATCGGCGCGCGCCCTGCGCCGTCGCGTCGCGCCCGCGCAAACGACCATCAGGGATTGACGATCTGCGATCCGGGATACCCGAGCGCCTTGATCGTGCCGAGCGCCTGTTGCGCCGCCGCCTCGCTCGCATACGGACCGCCGCGCACGCGGTAGATCGTGCCCTTGCCGGTCTCGACCGGCGCGAGCAGGTTCGGCTGGCCGGCCGACTTCAGGCTCGCCAGCACCTTGCGCGCGTTGTCGATGTCGGCGAAACCGCCGACCTGCACGTACCAGCGTTGCGATGACGGCGATGCCGGCGTCGCATGCGGCGCGTCGGTCTTGCCCGGTGCGGCCGGTTTCTGAACCGGTGCCGGCGTCGGAGCCGGTTTCGATTCCGCTGGCGCCGGCTTCGGCGCTTCGTCCGGTTTCGCCGCGGTGCTCGCGACGGCCGTGCCCGCCGGCGCGTTCGTCGGCGCCGGTTTCAGTGCCGGCTCCAATGCGAGCCGGACCGGCTTGCGCGCCTCCGGCGGCGGCGCGTCGGCGACATCGTCGTCGCCGCTGCTGCCGGCTTCGTCGGTGTCGTATGCGCCTTCGTCGGCGTGGCGGGCGCCATCGCCGCCGGCGGTCGTGGCGACATCGTCGCTCGCGGCCGGCGCCGCCAGCGTCGGCGGCAGCACGGCATTCGCCGGCGGCGGCGGCACGCTGACGACGTCGTGCAGCGGAATCGTCACGACCTCGACGCCGTCCGGCTGCGCCGCCTGCTCCGGCGTCGGCAACAGCGACACGACGACGAACGTCGCCGCCAGCAATACGGCGGCGCCGGCGAG
>DASSVA010000337.1:0-3859 GCA_035706385.1 Solimonas sp.
GCGGAAGCGTTCGGCGATCAAGGCGGCAAGCTGGCGCGCGATGTCATGCTTGCCGGCCTGCGCCAGCTCGCGCTCGCCGCCCGGCCAGTAGACCGACAGCGCATTGTCGTCGCGATCGAACGCACGGCCGCGGCCGACCCAGTTCGCGGCGATCATGTCGAGCTTCTTGCGTTCGAGCTTGGCGCGCGCGTGTTCGGCGAGGTTCTCGGTCTCGGCGGCGAAGCCGACGACGAACAGCTTCGCGTCGCGTTCGCGCACCGCCGCGATCACGTCCGGATTGCGGCGCAGCGTCAGCGACAGCGTCGCGTCGTTCTTCTTGATCTTCTCGCCGGCCGGCGCCTCGACGCGGTAATCGGCGACGGCGGCGGCGCCGATGAACATCTGCGCGCCGGCGATCGCCTGCAGCGACTGTTCGAGCAATTCGTCGGCGGTTTCGAGATCGATGCGCGCGACGCCGGCCGGCGTCGGCAGGCTGGTCGGGCCGCTCAGCAGCATGACCTCGGCGCCGAGCGCGCGCAGCGCGCCGGCCAGCGCATAACCCATTTTTCCGGACGAGCGATTGCTGATGTAGCGCACCGGATCGATCGCCTCGCGCGTCGGACCGGCGCTCAGCACGATCCTGACGCCGCGCAGCGGCCCGTCGCCGAAATGCTGCGCGACCGCGTCGCGGATCTGCAGCGGTTCCCACATGCGGCCGTCGCCGGTCTCGCCGCAGGCCTGCGAGCCGGCGCCGGGGCCGAACAGCTGCACGCCGCGCGCGGCGAGCGTCGCGACATTGGCCTGCGTCGCGGCGTTCGCCCACATCAGCCGGTTCATCGCCGGCGCGATCGCGATCGGCTTGTCGCTCGCAAGTGCCAGGGTGCTCAGCAGATCGTCGGCGAGGCCGTGCGCGAGCTTCGCGATCACGTCGGCCGACGCCGGCGCGATCAGGATCAGGTCGGGCCAGCGCGCGAGCTCGATATGGCCCATCGCCGCCTCGGCGGCCGGGTCGAGCAGCGAGGTCCGCACTTCACGGCCGGACAGCGCCTGGAACGTCAGCGGCGTGATGAACTCGCGGGCGCCAGCCGTCATCACGACCTGCACGTCGGCACCGACTTCCTTGAGGCGACGCACCAGGTCGGCGGCCTTGTAGGCGGCGATGCCGCCCGTCACGCCCAAAAGGATGCGGCGATTTGAGAGCTGCAGCACGGACGGCGTGGACGGGTTCATCGCAACATTCTAGCGGGCTTGCAGGGAGACAAGGTGATGGCGATCCGTGACTGGCCGCTCGACGAGCGGCCGCGGGAAAAGCTGCTGGCACAAGGTCCGGGCGCGCTCAGCGACGCCGAACTGCTGGCGATCTTTTTGCGCACTGGCGTCGCCGGCAAGAGCGCGGTCGAACTGGCGCGCGAGCTGATCACCGCGTTCGGCGGCCTGCGCGCGCTGTTGCGCGCCGATCTCGCCGGCTTTTCCGCGGCCAAAGGACTCGGCCCGGCCAAATACGCGCAGCTGCAGGCGGTGCTGGAACTGGCGCGCCGCCATCTCGCCGAGGAGTTGCAGCGCGGCGAGGCGCTCAGCGACCCGCTCGCCGCCGAACGCTTCCTGCGTGCGCGGCTGCGCGATCTCGATCATGAGGTGTTCGCGGCGCTGTTCCTCGACGCCCAGCACCGCGTGCTGGCGTTCGAGATTCTGGCGCGCGGCACGCTCGACGGTGCCGCGGTCTATCCGCGCGAGGTCGTCAAGGCGGCGCTGCGCCATCGCGCCGCGGCGCTGATCTTCGCGCACAACCATCCGAGCGGCGTGGTCGAGCCGAGCGCCGCCGATCGCGCGCTGACCGAACGTCTGCGTCAGGCGCTCGCGACCGTCGACGTCCGCGTGCTCGATCATCTGGTGATCGGCGAGGGCGCGCCGGCGAGCTTCGCCGCGCGCGGCTGGCTGTGATGGCCGCGACCCGGCCGCTGCCGCGAGCTTTATCCGGCCTCTTGCCCTTGCCGGGGGCTGCTGGCACAATTGCGCCCCTTTTCGCGGCCATCAGGCCGTGTCGCATCTTTCCCTAGGGTTTCGTGTCATGTCGAAAGTCTGTCAGGTCACCGGTAAGCGGCCGATTGTTGGCAACACCGTTTCGCACGCCAACAACCGTCGTCGCCGCCGTTTCGAGCCGAATCTGCACAAGCATCGCTTCTGGCTGGAATCGGAAAAGCGCTTCGTCTCGCTGCGCGTTTCGGCCGCGGGCATGCGCCTGATCGACAAGAAGGGCGTCGATGTCGTGATCGCCGAGCTGCGCGCGCGCGGCGAAAAGGTCTGAAGGACCGGGAGCGTAACCAATGGCCAGCAAGAAAAAAGACGTCGAAAAGATCAAGCTCGTGTCGACCGCCGACACGGGCTACTACTACACGACGACCAAGAATCGCAAGAACACGCCGGACAAGTTCGAGTTCAAGAAATACGATCCGGTCGTGCGCAAGCACGTCGTGTTCAAGGAAGCGAAGGTCAAGTAAGCCGTCGCGGAATCCGAAAACGCCGCCTCAGGGTGGCGTTTTTTTTGCGCCGGATATCGAGCCGTCGCGTTGCGCAATAAAAAAACGCCGGGCGATGCCCGGCGTTTTTCGTGCTCGTGTCCGCGGTCAGTGATGGCGGTAGTGGCGATGGTCGCGGTCGTCGTGCCGGTAGTGGCGCGGGCCACGCACGTCGCGGTAGACGACGCGGCGGTCGTAATAGCCGCCGCGGTAGACCACCACCGGTGCCGGCTGGTAGTAGCCGCCGTAATAGACCGGATAGACCGGCGGCGGCGGCGCGTAATAGACCGGTGCCGGTGCCACGTAGACGGGAGCCGGAATACCGAGACCGACGCTCAGCGACACGTTCGAATGGGCGAGCACCGGCAGCGGCGCCAGTGATGCCAGTGCCAGACCTGCGACTGCAATGAGCTTGTTCATGGTTCAAATCTCCTGGGACGCTTCCCAGATTATGGGCGTTCGCTGAATCATTTCTGAATCTGCCGCGTGCCTCGTCCGCCGGTCGCTGTACCGCGTCGTGACAACGCGTATCGACAATGTTATGAATCGCGCCCGCGCCGCCGATCCGCACCGGACGACGACATCCCCCAAGCATTGCGCGAGCCCCGGAGTTGAAATGAGGCGATATCTGCTGTCCGGCCTGTTGCTGGTCTGTTCGTTGCCGGCCGCCGCGCAGAGCGCCGGATCGATGCTGCTGCAAGTCGGCGTGCTCAACGCCGTCACGCTCGACGACAGCACGCCGCTGCACACGGACGTCCGGCCGGGGCTCGGCGTTCTGCTCGGCATCCCGGGCAGCTTCGATTCGCCCGGTACGTCGGCGACGGTCAGCGATGCGACGACGCTGCAGGTCGCGCTCTCGTACTTCGTCACCGATCATCTGGCGATCAAGACCGAAGGCGGCATTCCGCCGAAGTTCGATCTGCGCGGCAAGGGCGTCGTGCAACCGAACGCGAACATCGCGGCGCTCAGCGTCGACCTCGGCGCCAGCAATCCGATCGCGAGCTCGCGGCAGTGGAGCCCGGCGATGCTGTTGCAGTACTACTTCCGTGCGCCGGATGCGCGCTGGCGGCCGGTGCTCGGCGTCGGCGTGACGTACACGTTCTTCACCGGCGTCGAGCTCGGCCGCGATTTCGAGGACGATCTGAACCGCACGTTCGGCCGCAGTCTCGCGCTTGCCAATCTCGACTTCCCGGTCGACGGTACCAGGGTCGATGCGAAGTCGTCGCCGGACTGGGCGCCGATCGCGAACGTCGGCGTATCCTATGCGTTCGATGCGCACTGGGGCGCGGCGCTGTCGCTGTCGTACGTCGGGCTCAGCACGACGTCGACGATCACGATCGACGCGGCCGACGGCACGCGCCTGT
>DASSVA010000338.1:0-4779 GCA_035706385.1 Solimonas sp.
GCCGCGACCACGCTGCCGATCAGCCGCTGCATGCCGGATTCGGTGTATTCGCAGGCGTTGACATCGGCGAGGAACACGTCGAGGCCTTCGCGGAAGCTTTCGCTGTCGAAACGTTCGAGGCCGGTGGCCTTGCGGGCCTGCTCGATCAATTGCGCCGCGACCAGGGTCTGCGCCATGCGTTTTTCTCCACGAGGACGATGCATCGATCTTCGATCGCCGCGCGAACGCCCGCAACGCCAATCGGCTGCGAGTCCGGGACACAAGGTCGCGGTCCGGACGCGGCGATCGAAGATCGCGCCGACATGGACGTCATGGCCGCGAGTCGGCGATGCTGCGCACCGTGATCACCTTCCATTCTCGTCGATGAACGAACGCAAACCCGCCAAACGCCGCATCCGCAATCCCGAGCAGACGCGTGCGAAGCTGCTGCAGGCGACGATCGACCTGCTCGCCGAGAAAGGTGCCGACGCACTGTCGCTGAAGGAAGCGGCGCGCATCGCCGACGTCAGCCGCGGCGCCGCCTACCAGCATTTCGACGACCGCGATCATCTGCTGCGCGAAGCCAGGACCTGGCTGACCGAGCGGCTGCTCGAATCGCTGTCCGGCGAACGCACGCCGGAATCGACCGACGATCGCGTCTATCTGTCGGCGCGGCTGGTGCTGAACAATCGCGAAGCGGCGCGCCTGATGCTCGCCGACGCGATGGCCGGCAAGGAACTGACGCCGGAGCATCCGCTCTACAAGCTGCTGATGACCGCGCTGCAGCAGTTCACCGCCAGCGGCAACGCGCGGCCGGACATGGACCTGGAAATCCTGCCGTTCATCCTGCTCGGCTCGATCGCGTCGATCATCATGCTGAGCTATCAACACAACAGTGATGTTGATAAGCTCGCGAGGCGCTTCGCCGACGAATATGCGCGCATCCTGCGCGAAGGCATCATCGCGCCCGGCGCGAGTGTCGCGAAAGCCTGATATCGCAGGCACGGCGTGCCGTTTCACCGGCTTGCCCCAGCGCGCAGTCGGGACTGCTCTTGCGCGCACTAATAGACAGACGTGTCCATTATAGTTAGCATACTGCGCCTATAACGGTTCAATAATCTGCCGGGTCATTGCCATCGGCAGCACCTGAAGGGAACAGTCGTCAGTCAGGCCGTCCGGCCATCAGGAACCGGATCGAAGTGATTCGGTGCGGCAACACAACGAGTGATACGCAATGGACAAGAGCCGACGGCCGCGAGCCGAACCGGCCCAACCATGAACAAGACGAGTGAGGGGATTATCGTGACGATTAAGAAACTGACCGCAGCAACGATCGGTCTGACCGCGGGTCTCGGTCTCGTGCCGCTCGGTGCCGCCGCGCAGGACGGCGCGACGCCGCAGGATCCGGTCGCTGCGCCGACGGAATTCACGGCCACCGACATGACGGCGCCGGCCGCCGAGCCGAGCGCATCCCCTGCACCCGCAGCGCCGGCAGCCGAAGCCGCCACGCCGGCAACGGCGGATGCCGCAACGGCGCCCGTCACCGATGCAGCCACCGCGACCGACACGGCGCCGGCCGTCGACGGTGCCGCTGCGAGCGACGGCACTGCCGCGACTGGCGTCGCCGCCGCGCCGGCCGGCGATCTCGATGTGATCCCGGTTCCGCAGGACACGCCGCCGGTGCCGCAGGCCGAGGACGTACCGGAAGCCAGCGGCCTCGCCGAAGTCATCGTCACCGCGCAGCGCCGCGCGCAGAGCGCGCAGGACGTGCCGGTGTCGGTCACGGTGCTCGACCAGCAGCAGCTCGCGAACGCCAACATCACCAACGCCGGCGATCTGGCGACCTACACGCCGTCGCTGCAGACCAACCAGCGTTTCGGTCCGGACTCGGCCTCGTTCGCGATCCGCGGCTTCACGCAGGATCTGCGCACGACGGCCTCGGTCGGCGTCTACTTCGCCGACGTCGTCGCGCCGCGCGGCCAGAGCTCGCAGACGTCCGGCGACGGCGCCGGCCCCGGCGAGCTGTTCGATCTCGAAAACGTGCAGGTGCTGAAAGGTCCGCAGGGCACGCTGTTCGGCCGCAACACGACCGGCGGCGCGGTGCTGCTGGTGCCGAAGCGGCCGACCGACGCGCTCGAAGGTTATCTGGAAGGTTCGGGCGGCAACTTCGGCATGCAGCGCATCCAGGCGGTGCTGAACACGCCGGTCAGCGACAGTTTCAAACTGCGTTTCGGTGTCGACTACAACAAGCGCGACGGCCATCTGAAGAACTTCACCGGCATCGGCGCCGACGAATTCGGCGACGTCGATTACACCTCCGGCCGCATCAGCGCGCTGTGGAACGTGACCGACAGCATCGAAAACTACACGATCGTCACGTACGCGAATTCGCAGACCAGCGGCACGCCGTCGGCGCTGTATCAGTGCAATCCGAACTTCCGCGATCCCGAGACCGGCAAGTCCAATCCGTTCTATCTGTTCGCCGGCGGCTCCTGCCAGCAGCAACTCGATTATCAGAAGGCCAACGGCAAGGACGGCTTCTATGACGTCGCCAGCACGATCGCCACGCCGGAGAGCAACATCAAGGAACTGCGTGCGATCAACACGACGACGTGGCAGATCAACGATGACGTTCATCTCAAGAACATCTTCTCGTACTCGCACCTGAAAACCGAAGCCGGCAACGACATCTTCGGTACGCAGTTCCGCTACAAGCTGACGGTTCCGGGCGTCGCGAACCTGCCGCTGGGCGGGCTCGGCGCCATTCCGGTGCTCGGACCGGTCCTGTCCAATCTCGGCCTGACGGCCGGCAGCGTGCTGGTCGATCCGAACCCGAATCGCGAATTCAAGATCGGCATTTCGGTCCCGGCGCCTGACGAACCGGTGACGAGCCAGGAAACCTTCGTCGAGGAATTGCAGTTGCAGGGCACCTCGTTCGACAGCAGGCTGGAATGGACCGCCGGCGCGTACTTCGAGAAGAGCCTGCCGGACGGTTATTCGGGCAACAACTCGATCGCGCTGATTTCGTGCAACCTCGCGACGATCGAAGGTCCGCCGTCGGGCTACGATTGCTTCGATCCACTCGGCGGCCTGCTCGGCGGCGTGCTGACGCAGCACTTCAAGACCACATACGAGAACCGCGCGCTGTACGCGCAGGGCACCTACAACTTCACCGACAAGTTCAGCGCCACGCTCGGCGCGCGCTACACCTGGGATCGCACCGAAGGCTACGGCATCAAGACGCGCTACAAGTATCTGCTGAATGTACCGCTCGCCCCGGTCGAACAGATCACGCGCCCGGAAACCAGCAGCCAGGCGCCGACCGGCCAGGTCGAGTTCTCGTACAAGCCGGTCAAGGACGTGATGGCGTACGCCAAGTACGTGCGCGGCTATCGTCAGGGCAACGTCATCCTCGCCGCCGATCCGGGCATCGACACGTTCGAACCCGAGCACGTCAACAGCTACGAAATCGGCCTGAAGACGACCTACCGCAGCTTCGTCGCGGGCCGCTTCAACATCGCCGCGTTCTACAACGATCTGACCAACCAGCAGCTGCAGTTCGGCTACGTGTCGCCGACCGCGCAGACGACGACGACGATCGCCAACGCCGGCAAGTCGCGGATCGGCGGCGTCGAGGTCGAATCGTTCATGCAGCTGATGCGCGGCCTGACCTGGATGGTGTCGTACGCATATCTCGACACCAAGCTGATCAAGGCCGAGGATCGCAGCGCGGAAGTCGAAGCGGCCGGCGCGATCTCCGGCACCGCGACGCCGATCGCCGTGCAGGGCGACACGCTGCCGTTCGCACCGGACCACACGGTCGTCACCTCGTTGACGTACACGCTGCCGCTGCCGTCGGAAATCGGCTCGGTCGACGTCGGCGCGACCTACGTCTACACCGGCAAGCGCCGCTCGTCGGCGTCGGGTTCGAGCCCGGACGACGTGCTCGATCCGTTCGATCTGCTGAACGTCAACATCAACTGGTACGCGATGTTCGGCAGCCCGTTCGATCTGTCGATCTTCGGCACCAACGTGCTCGACGAGAAGTACATCACGTACGGTTCGGGCACCTATTACACGCTCGGCTTCGACTCGCGCCAGGTCGGCCTGCCGCGCATGTACGGCGCACGCCTGCGTTACAGCTTCGGCGGCTGAGCGTCGACACGCTGACAGGACCCGCTCCCCGGCATCGGCGAGCGGGTTTTTTTTCGCCTTCGCATCGCGTCCGGCGCTCGCCATTGCGTCCGCTTGTCGATACCGCTGCGGCTTGAGGGGGTTTCGGCGCTGGTGAACACTAGGCATCGTTCAACGAAGCGATCGGAGCAACGCATGGCCAAGGGCCTGTTCGACCTCGGCGGCAAGGTGGCGGTCATCACTGGCGGCAACAGCGGCCTCGGCCTCGGCTTCGCGCGCGGCATCGCGAAGCAAGGCGGCGACGTCGTGATCTGGGCGCGCAACGAAGAAAGGAACGCGGCCGCGAAACGCGAGCTCGAAGCTCTCGGCGTGCGCGTCGCGACGCGCAAGGTCGATGTCTCGTCGGAAGCCGAGATCGTCGCCGGCTTCGACGCGGTGATGAAGGAATTCGGCCGCGTCGACACGGTGATCGCCAATGCCGGGCCGCCGCCGGCGTCGCAATCTTCGCTGACGCTGTCGACCGACGATTACCACAAGTTTCTCGATGTCGCGCTGCACGGTGCGTATTACACGCTGCGCGAAGGCGCGCGCTGCATGGTGCGGCGCGCCGAAGCCGGCGAGCCGGGCGGCGCGCTGATCGCCTGCGGCAGCCTGTCGATGTTCAAG
>DASSVA010000339.1:0-20211 GCA_035706385.1 Solimonas sp.
AACATGGACCCGAAGCACCGCGACCGCGTCGCGTTCCTGCGCGTCTGCTCGGGCGTCTACCGCAAGGGCATGGACATTCACAGCGTGCGCCTGAACGGCGGCGTGCGCGTGTCGAACGCACTGGTGTTCATGGCCGCCGACCGCGAGTCGGTCGAGGAAGCGTATCCGGGCGACATCATCGGCCTGCACAATCACGGCACGATCTCGATCGGCGATTCGTTCTCGGAAGGCGAGATGCTGAACTTCACCGGCATCCCGAACTTCGCGCCGGAACTGTTCCGCCGTGTGGTGCTGAAAGACCCGCTGAAAGCCAAGCAGTTGAACAAGGGTCTCGACCAGCTCTCGGAGGAAGGCGCGACGCAGGTCTACCGGCCGATCGCCAGCAACGACATCATCCTCGGCGCGGTCGGCGTGCTGCAGTTCGACGTCGTCCAGTACCGGCTGCGCGACGAATACAAGGTCGAATCGGTGTTCGAGCCGGTGCAGGTGCATACCGCGCGCTGGATCGAGATCGACGACGCGAAGAAGCTCAAGGAATTCCGCGACAAGAACGATACGCGGCTCGCGTTCGACCACTACGGCCAGCTCGTTTATCTGGCGTCGAGTTCCGTCAACCTGAGCATGACGCAGGAACGGTTTCCCGACGTCCGCTTTCTTGAAACCCGCGAACACGGCGTCCAGTAAGGAAGCGCCGCCCGCAACGTGAACAGGCGCATCCGCGCCGGAATGGAAGAACATGGAAAAGCCGCTGGAAAGCCGCCGCCTCGATCCCGCCAACTGGCCCATGCTGGTGCTGTTCGCGGCGTTTCACCTCGCCTGTTTCGCGGCGATCTGGACCGGCGTCAGCTGGGGCACGTTCGCGCTGTGTCTGGCGCTGTACGTCGTGCGCATGTTCGGCATCACCGCCGGCTATCACCGCTATTTCGCGCACAAGGCGTACAAGACCGGCCGCGTGTTCCAGTTCGTGCTGGCGTGGATCGCGCAGGCTTCGCTGCAGTCCGGCGCGCTGTGGTGGGCGGCCAAGCATCGCGATCATCACCGTCATTCCGACACGCCGCTCGATTCGCATTCGCCGCGCCAGTACGGTTTCTGGTTCTCGCATCTGGGCTGGATCTTCAACAAGCAGGCGCAGGCCGCCGATTACACGCGCATCAGCGATTTCTCGAAGTACCCGGAACTGCGCTGGCTCGACCGTCATCACTGGCTGCCCGGCGCGACGCTCGGTGTCGCGGTCTGGTTGATCGGCGGCTGGCAGGCGCTGGTGATCGGTTTCGTCTGGTCGACGGTGCTGCTCTGGCACGCGACGTTCTGCATCAACTCGCTCGTGCACGTGCTCGGCCGCCAGCGCTACCTGACCGGCGACGACTCGCGCAACAACTGGCTGTTCGCGCTGCTGTCGCTCGGCGAGGGCTGGCACAACAATCATCACTACTACATGGCGTCGGCGCGCCAGGGGTTCCGCTGGTGGGAAGTCGACATCACCTATTACACGCTGTGCGGTCTCGAAAAGATCGGCGTCGTCAGCGAACTGCGCGCGCCGCCGCCGCACGTGCTCGACGGCAGCCGCGCGATCTCCGCCGAGATCAAGGAACGGATCGCGCAGGCGGTCGCGCATCGTTTCTGCCCGGACCGCATCGTGCGGCGGATGCAGCAGCGCTGGACCGAGCTGCATCGCGGCCACGCGATCGCCGACTGGCGCCGGCACTGGGCCGAGCAGCTCGCCGTGCGTCGCGAACAGTTGCTGCAGAACGTGCACGCCGAGCTGCCGAGCCTCGATCAGCTGTATCGCCACGCGCGCCGCCGTTTCGCGCGCACGCCGGCGCTCGAGGAAATCGTCGCGCGCGCGCGCGAGCTGATCGCCAGCAACGTCATCGCGCGGCTGGAAGCCGTGCCGGCGCATGCCTGAACCGTCGGTCGGTGAACTGCCGGCGCGGCGCGATCCGTACGCCGCACTGCGCTATCCCGAGTTTCGCGCGCTGGCGTTCGGCGCCCTGCTGGTCAGTTGCGGCCTGCTGATCCAGGAAGTCGCGCTGTCGTACGAGATTTATCGCGTCACGCACGATCCGCTGTCATTGGGGCTGATCGGTCTCGCCGAAGCGCTGCCGTTCATCACGCTGGCGCTGTTCGGCGGCCATCTCGCCGACCGCCGCGAGAAGCGCGGCATCATCCGCACGGCGATCGCCGTGATGTTCACCGGTTCGCTGTTGATCGCCGTGCTGTCGTGGCCGCCGCTGCGCGCGCGGCTGGCGCCGGGCCTGTGGCTGCTCAGCGCGTACGGCCTGATCGCGCTGGTCGGGTTCGCGCGCGGCTTCTATTCGCCCGCCGCATCGTCGCTGCGCGCGTTTCTCGTGCCGCGCGAGGTCTACGGCAATCTCGCGACGTGGTGGAGCACGTTCTTCCAGACCGGCGCGATTCTCGCGCCGGTCTCGGCGGGTTTTCTCTACGCGTACGCCGGCCTGTCCGGCACGCTGGTCACCGTCGTCTGCATGTGCGGCGGCGCGCTGTTCCTGATCTCGTTCGTCAAGCCGCGGCCGGTCGTGCCGAATGCGAACGCCGGCAATCTCTGGGCGAGCCTGCGCGAGGGCATCGCGTACGTGTTCGACACGAAGATCATTCTCTACGCGATTTCGCTCGACATGTTTTCGGTGCTGTTCGGCGGCGTCGTCGCGCTGCTGCCGGTATTCGCCGAGGACATCCTCGCGGTCGGCCCCGAAGGTCTCGGCGTGCTGCGCGCGGCACCGGCGATCGGCGCGCTGCTGACGGTGATCTGGTGTGCCTATCATCCGCCGCTGAACAAGCCGTGGCGCAATCTGCTGCTCGCGGTCGCCGGTTTCGGCCTCGCGACGTTCGTGTTCGCGCTGTCGAAACTGTTCTGGCTGTCGATCGCCGCGCTGTTCGCGACCGGCGCGTTCGACAGCGTCAGCGTCGTCATCCGCAACACGGTGATGCAGGCGGTGCCGCCCGATCATCTGCGCGGCCGCGTGCAGGCGGTCAACAGCATCTTCATCAGCTCGTCGAACGAACTCGGCGCGTTCGAATCCGGACTCGCCGCCAAGCTGCTCGGCACCGTGCCGTCGGTGATCGCCGGCGCGGCGGTGACCTGCGGCGTCGTCGCGTGGATGTGGCGCCGTTCGCGCGAGCTTTTCAGGGTCAAGCTGTAGCGCCGCTTCGGTGCGACCCGCAAGCGCGCGGCCGAGCGAAACAGGTCGCGCCGAAGCGGCGCTCCTGCAAGGCGTGCGTCGCCGTTACGGCTTCTTCTGCTGCGCCGTGTTGACGATCGTCGCCGCGAGGCCGAACGGCCGCTCGCCGAGCAGCCGCAACAGCCGTGCCGGCAGATGGCGTCTGTCGATCTGCAGGACCGAGACCTGCGCGAAGCCGTCCGGCGCTTCGCCGGCCCACGATTCGGCGAGCGGTTCGTCGCCGGCGCGCTTCGGGCGGATGCCGAGCGCTTCGAGCCGCTCCGCCTGCGGCAGCAGGCCGTGGCTGCCGGCGTCGAGCGACGCGGTCGACGCCTGGATTTCGATCCAGGTGTTGAAGTCGAGTTGCAGCAGCGGTTCGGCGAGGCGACGGACCAGCGGCATCTCGAGCGCGCGCCGGGCGACGTTCTGCACGGCGTGACCGGCACGTTCGGCGACGCGCAGTGCGCGCGGCGCATCTGCATGCGACAGTGCCGGCCGCTCGGACGGTGTCCGCGCCAGTGCCGGACGCAAGGCGCTCGCGAAGTTGGTCTGCAGATGCGCGCGCAGGCGCGTGTGCTCGCCGTCGGCCTGCGGCGTGCTGTCGATTTGCAACTGCAGTTTCCACAACGGTTCGCGTTCGCCGAGCGGAATCTCGGCGGCGAACGCGAAGTTCTCGCGTTCGGCCGGCAGCTGCGGCGCGGATTTTCTGCGGCGTAGGGCCATCTGCGGATTTCCGACGGTTCGATCGCTTGGCATCGTAGCGCGTTCGCGGCGATGCGCAGTGGCCGGCGATCTGCCCGCCTGCGGCGGCGGCGCCACGCGATTGCGTCGTCCGGCGCCTTGTCTCAGACTTCGGCGCGTCCGGCCGGGTGGCGAACGTCTTGCTCCGGCCGGTTCCATTTTTCATTTGCACGACGCGCGATCGCGTCGCCGGATCCGCCGCGACGGTGGCGGATCGCCTGTTTCCGGAGTCTGAGATGAAGCTGCGCTATCTGCTCGCCGTGGGTCTGCTGTCCGTTGTGGGCGCCTGCTCGAAATCGCATGAGACGCCGGCTGAACCGGCGGCGAGCGCGGCGCAGAGCGCCGAGCCGGCCGCGACGACAGCGCCGGCGCCGGTTGCTGTGGCCGACGCGGCGTCCGAGCCTGCGCCGCCCGCCGAAACCGCTGCCGCCGCACCGGCGCCTGCGCCGACGCCCGTGCCCGCTGCGGCCAAGAAAGCGCCGGCACCGACGGACAGCCTGACCGCCGGCGACGACTACGTCAGTATCAGCGGCGGTGAGCCATTCGACACCGGCGCCGGCAAGGTCGAGGTCGCCGAAGTGTTCAATTACGTGTGCCCGGCCTGCGCCGGCTTCGACCCGGTCTTCCAGGAATGGAAGAAGAAGCTGCCGTCGTATGTGCATGTCGTCTACGTGCCGGCCGACTTTCGTCCGGACTTCAAGGCGTATGCGCGCGCGTATTACGCGGCGGCCGCGCTCGGCCTCGTCGAGAAGACGCACGAGGCCGTGTACAAGGCGATTCACGAGGACCACACGCTGCCGGGCGAGGGCATGACGCTCGATCCGGCGAAGATCGCGGCGTTCTACGCGCAGTACGGCGCCGACCCCGCCGAGTTCCAGGATCTGATGAACAGCTTCACGATCGACGCGCAGGTCAACAAGGCGCATCAATTCATGATGCAGAGCCAGATCCGCTCGACGCCGTCGCTGGTCATCGACGGCAAATATCTGGTCAAGGGCAAGACCCGCGAAGACATGCTGAAGAACGCGGACGCACTGATCGCGCGCGAGCACGCGGCGCAATAAGCACGCGGTGCCGCACGGCGTTCAGACGTCGGTCGGGCCGATCGTCGTGCGCGCGCTGCTGCGGCGCTTGTTCTGCGCGAACAGGCCGATCATCGCTTCGTTGAACGCGGGAATGTCGTCGGGCTTGCGGCTCGTCACGAGCTGATCGTCGACGACGACTTCCTCGTCGAGCCATTCGCCGCCGGCGTTGCGCACGTCGGTCTTCAGCGACGGCCATGATGTCAGCCGGTGGCCGTCGACGACGCGCGCTTCGACCAGCAGCCACGGCGCATGGCAGATCGCCGCGACCGGCTTGCCGTTGTCGAAGAAATCCTTGATGAACGTGATCGCGCGCGGCTCGGTGCGCAGCGCGTCGGCGTTGAGCGTGCCGCCCGGCAGCACGAGCCCGTCGTAGCGCGACGGACTGGCGGCGTTCAGATCGAGATCGACGTCGATCTCGTCGCCCCAGTCCTTCTTCTTCCAGCCCTTGATCGGCTGCTTGCCGGGCGACACGATTTCGACCTCGGCACCGGCATCGAGCAACGCCTGTCGCGGTTTCATCAGCTCGGACTGCTCGAAGCCGTTGGTCGCGAGAATCGCGAACGTCTTGCCTTGCAGTCCGCCGCTCTTGCGCAACGCGCGATTCGCCGACGACGCGTTCTTCGCGCGGCGCTCGCGTTCGGCGTTGCTGCCGCCCCACGACGGCGCATCGCTGGCCGGAAACGTCTCGTCCAGCATCTCGTCGACTTTCTCATCCGGTTTCGGCGGCTTCCTGGCCATTTCGATCTCCTTTGCGCGAAAGAGGGAGGCGCGAGTTCGCCGCGCCTCCCGGCCGGCAGTCCATCCGCTCTGACCACAAAGGGACCCCTCATCACGCTGCGGGTCCGTCGATGAGCTGCCTGAAACTTTAGGCCGGCGCCGGCTTGTAAAGTTCAGCGCGTTCCCGGACGGTCATCGAGATGAACGGCAGCTGTCCGCGCGGTTCGGCTGCCCATGCACGCACGCATTACAATCGCGCCGCCCGGATGCCGGGCGCGTGATCGGGCCTTTCGTGGAATCGTTTCTGCTGCTGCTGGTCTGCCTCGCGCTCGGCGTGCTGATCGCGCGCTACGCGCATCCGCCGATCGGTCTGGCGACGGGGCTGAACTGGTGGCTGATCAACATCGCGCTGCCGGCGATGGTCGTGCAGCTCGTGCCGCGGCTGCATTTCGATCTGCACCTGCTGTATCTGGCCGCGTCGCAATGGCTGGTATTCGTCGCCGCGTGGGCACTGTTCGCGTTCATCGGCAAACGGCTGCACTGGACGCGCGCGCGCATCGGCGCGCTGACGCTGGTTGCCGGTCTCGGCAACACCTCGTTCATCGGCTATCCGCTGATCGAGGCGTTGCGCGGACAGGAAGGATTGGCGTACGCGGTGATCGCCGATCAGGGCGGCTGTTTCATCGCGCTCGCGGTCGGCGGCATCATCGTCGCGTCGATCTATTCCGGGCAGACGCCGCATCCGGCGCAGATCGTGCGCCGCGTGCTGCTGTTTCCGGCGTTCGTCGCGCTGATCGGCGGTATCGTCGTCGGCGCGCTCGGCGGCTGGCCGCCGCTCGCCGATGCGCTGATCGGCCGCATCGCCGCGACACTGACACCGATCGCGTTGTTCGCCGTCGGTCTGCGTTTCCGCCTGCACCTCGGGCGCGAGCAGATCGCCGCGGTCGGCTGCGGCCTCGTCTACAAGCTCGCGCTGATTCCGGCGCTGGTGCTCGGCGTCGGTCTGCTGAGCGGCGTTCACGGACTGCCGCTGACGGTCGCGGTGCTGCAGGCGGCAATGGCGCCGATGGTATCGGCGACGATTCTCGCCGATCAGTACAAGCTCGATCCGCCGGTCGCCAACACGCTGCTCGGCGCCGGGACCTTGCTCGCGTTCGTCAGCGTGCCGTTGTGGAATGTCGCGCTGGGTTGAGCCACACGTCTGCCGTCAGGCCAGCGTCGCGAACAGATCGTATTCGTCGGCGTCGACGACTTTCGCCTTGATGCGCTGGCCGGGCAGCACCTTGAGCCGGCCGCTCTTGCCGAGACCCTGCACGTAGACCTTGCCGTCAATTTCCGGCGCATCGGCCCACGAACGGCCGACGCTGGCGGCATCGTCGTGGATCTCGTCGACCAGCACCTCGATCGTCTGACCGATTTTCTTTTGCAGCTTCGCGGCGCTGATCGCGGCCTGCTTCTGCATGAAGCGATGGTAGCGGTCTTCCATCACGTCGGCCGGCACATGACCGGCGAGCGCGTTGGCGGTCGCACCGTCGACCGGCGAATAGCGGAAGCAGCCGACGCGATCGAGCTGCGCTTCGTCGAGCCAGTCGAGCAGCAGCCGGAAATCCTGTTCGGTCTCGCCGGGGAAGCCGACGATGAACGTGCTGCGGATCGTCAGGTCCGGACAGATGCGGCGCCACGCGCGGATGCGTTCGAGCGTGTCCTCGCTCGCGGCCGGCCGTTTCATCGCCTTCAGCACGCGCGTCGACGCGTGCTGGAACGGCACGTCGAGATACGGCAGCAGCTTGCGCTCGGCCATCAGCGGCATGAGGTGATCGACGTGCGGGTACGGATAGACGTAGTGCAGGCGCACCCATGCATCGAGTTCCGCGAGCCCTTCGCAGAGGCCGAGCATGCGCGTCTCGTATTCCTTGTCGCGCCACACGCCTTTCGCATATTTCAGATCGGCGCCGTACGCCGATGTGTCCTGCGAGATCACCAGCAATTCCTGCACGCCGGACTGCACGAGTTTCTCGGCTTCGTTCAGCACGTCGCCGACCGGCCGCGACGCGAGCCGGCCGCGCATCGACGGGATGATGCAGAAGCTGCATTTGTGATTGCAGCCTTCGGAAATTTTCAGATACGCGTAATGCTTCGGCGTCAGCTTGATGCCTTGCGGCGGCAACAGGTCGAAGAACGGATCGTGCGCCGGCGGCACGGCCGCATGCACCGCGTTCATCACCGACACGTAGTCCTGCGGGCCGCTGATCGACAGCAGGTCCGGATATTTCTCGCGGACGATTGCGCTTTTCGGGCCGGCGCCGAGACAGCCGGTGACGACGACCTTGCCGTTCTCCGCCATCGCCTCGCCGATCGCATCGAGCGATTCGGCGACCGCGTCGTCGATGAAGCCGCAGGTGTTGACGACGACCACGTCGGCGGCGTCGTAGGTCGGCGTCGTCTCGTAACCTTCGGCGCGCAGCTGCGTGAGGATGCGTTCGGAATCGACCAGCGCCTTCGGGCAGCCGAGCGAGACGAAGCCGACTTTGGGCGCGGCGCCCTTGTTGGAAGCGACTTTGCTTGCGGCCTTGCGGCGGCTGGCGGAAGCGGTGCGGGCCATGACTGCTACGGACTGCGAGGGGCGCGCATTCTAGCCGGTTGGCGATTTTTCGGCCGGCGGCGCCACGCGATGACGGCGGACTCAGGCGCGCATCTCGGCGGCGAGCGTCGCGACCAGTTCGGCGGCCGGCATTTCCCGCAGCAGGGCGACGCCCTGGCCGGCCCAGTGCGCGGCGAATTGCGCCGAGCCGCCGGCGCGCGCCGCGGCGTTCAATGCCTTGCCGGCGTCGTACGCGATCGGATAGTCGGGAACGGGCGGATGGCCGGGCGCGCCGGCTTCGCGGATGAAGCGCGTGACGATGCCGCGCGCGGGCCGTCCGGAAATGACGCTCGTGATCGCGGTGTCGACGCCGGGTGCGCGCAGCGCGCGGCGATAGGCATCGTCGGCGGCCGATTCCGGGCACGCGACGAACGCCGTGCCGAGTTGCGCGCCGATCGCGCCAAGCGTCAACGCCGCGCGAATCCCGGCGCCGTCCATGATGCCGCCGGCGGCGATCACCGGCACGCGGCATTGCGCGACGAGCGTGCGCGTCAACGCGAGCGTGCCGATGCGCGGATCGTGCGCCGGATCGAAGACGCCGCGATGGCCGCCGGCCTCGGCGCCCTGCGCGACGATCGCGTCGATGCCGGCGTCTTCGATCGCGCGCGCCTCGTCAGACGTCGTCGCGGTCGCCAGCAGCATGATGCCGACTCGTTTCAGCGCGGCGATGAATGCCGGCGGCGGCAAGCCGAAATGAAAGCTGACGACGGCCGGCCGTTCGGCGACGAGCAGCGCGAGCATTGCCTCGTCGACGACGAAGCTCGTGTAAATCTCGCGCAGCGTCGCCGGTGGCCGCGCGCCGAATTCGGCGAACAGCGCTTGCAGGTAGGCGAGCCACGCCGCTTCGCGCCGCGCATCAGCGGTCGCCGGACGATGGCAGAACAGGTTGACGTTGAATGGCTTGGCAGTCAGCGCGCGCGTCGCCGCGATCGCCGCGCGCGCCTGCTCGACCGTGTTCGCGCCGACCGCGATCGAGCCGAGGCCGCCAGCGTTCGAGACCGTCGCCGCGAGCGCCGGCGTCGACGTGCCGGCCATCGGCGCCTGGATGATCGGGTGTTCGAGTCCCAGTTGCGGCCAGCCCGACATGAACGTTCCCCGTTTCCGTTACGTCATTGCGCGCGCAGCGAAGCAATCCAGTCCACCGCTCGATCGGGTTGCGGACTGGATTGCTTCGTCGCTGCGCGCCTCACAATGACGGAAATTGCTAAGACTGTTCATCGACCGCGCCGCCGTCACCACCGCCGCCGAGCAGCTGCTCGGCATCGGTCGACGGCAGCGCTTCGACTTCGCGCAGCTGGCGCGAGATCGCGCGCGAGCGCACGCCGGTCTGCGAGATCTGTTTCTGCGCCTGGTCGAGTTTCTCGCTGACCTTGTCGAGCACGTCACCGAACTTGCCGAATTCGGTCTTGACGGCGCCGAGCACGCGCCAGACTTCGCTGGTGCGCTTCTCGATCGCCAGCGTGCGGAACCCCATCTGCAGGCTGTTGAGCAGCGCGGTCAGCGTCGTCGGGCCGGCGAGCACGACGCGGCATTCGCGCTGCAATTTTTCGACGATGCCCGGCCGGCGGATCACTTCGGCATACAAACCTTCGGTCGGCAGGAACATCACCGCGAAATCGGTCGTGTCCGGCGGCGCGATGTACTTCTCGCTGATCGACTTCGCCTGGATTTCGACGGCGCGCTGCAATTGCGCGCCGCAGGTCTTGATCGCGTCGAGATCGGCGCGTTCGAGCGCATCGACGAGCCGTTCGTAATCCTCGCTCGGAAACTTCGCGTCGATCGGCAGCCAGACGGTCGACGCATGTTCGCCGCGACCGGGCAGGCGGATCGCGCAGTCGACGGTCTCGCGGCTGCCCGGCCTGGTCGCGACCTGCTTGGCGAACTGTTCGGGCGTGAAAATCTGTTCGAGGATGCTTTCGAGCTGGACTTCGCCCCAGCCGCCGCGCGTCTTGACGTTGCTGAGCACGCGCTTGAGATCGCCGACGCCGCTCGCCAGCGTCTGCATCTCGCCGAGTCCCTTGTGCACCTGTTCGAGCCGGTCGCTGACCAGCTTGAACGATTCGCCGAGCCGCTTCTCCAGCGTCTCGTGCAGTTTCTCGTCGACGGTGCGACGCATCTGTTCGAGCTTCTCCGCGTTTTCGCCGCGCAGCGTCTTGAGGTTGTCGTCGACGCTCGCGCGCAATTTCTCGGCGGCCTGCGTCTGCGTCTCGACCAGCGCTTTCAGCGCGACGCTCTGCTGCTCGCCGAAGCGGGCCAGTACCTGCGCCTGTTCGCCGCGCGCCTTCAGTGCGTCTTCGCCGAGCTGGCGCTGGGTCTCGGCGAGCGCCGCGCGCAGGCTTTCCTGCTGTTGATGGAGCTGCTGGCCGAACTGCGTCAGCGTCGCCGTCAGTTCGGCACGCTGGCCGCGCGTCATCTCGGTCGCGTCGCGCCGGGTCTGCGCGGCCTCGTCGCGCAGCGCGCGTTCGAGCCGTTCGCTTTCGGCCTTGAATGCCGCGCCGGCATCGGGTGACCGGCGCAGCAGCGCGGCGAGCGCGCCGCCGACGAACGCGCCGATGACGGCGACCAGCAGGACCATGACCAGATTCATGGCCGCATTCTACTGGCGGCGGCCGACGGCGCGTGTCGCATGCCGTCGGCCGTCGCCGCTTTCGTCAGCCGTTTGCGAGCAGGTCGATGACCGAGACGATCAGGAACGTCGCCGGGTCGTAGACCACGCTGTAGCCCTGGTAATAGCCGACGCTGTAGCCGCGCGGCGCGACCGGCACGCGGTAGCGGTAGGCGGCCGGCAGCGGCTGGATCGCGTGGCGATAACCGACCGGAATCGCGCGGCCGCGGTAGAACACCGGCGGGCGCGTGCGGACGACTTCGCGCGTGTAGACGACGCGGCCGTGATCGCGGTTGTCGTGCCACGACTGCGGCCGCCCGTGGCCGCGGTTGTCATGGCGATCGTTGTCGTGATCGCGATGGTCGTGATGCGACGCCTGACCATGGTCGGGCCCGCGGTCATGGTCGTCGGCGAACGCCGTCGGTACGGCGAACACGGCGCTGGCGGCGAGCAGGCCGGCGGCGGCGAGCTTCTTCGAATGTTTGAACGTGCGCATCGGGAACCTCCTGGATCGGTGATGGCGAGTCCATCATCGAGCCGCGCCGCGCACGCTGTGTTGCCGCCGTGTCAGGAAATGTATCGCCAGACCGAACCTAGGCTGAACCGCAGTTCGGCTTGCGGCCGGCGCTGCGCGCCTGCTGGTAGACCGGCGTGTCCTTCGGCAGGTTCTTCTGCAGGTCGGCGATGCGCGTCGTGTTCGACGGATGCGTCGACAGCAGTTCCGGCGGCGCCTGGCCAGCCTGTTTCGACATGTTCTGCCAGAGCGTGATCGCCTGCGCCGGATCGAAGCCGGCGCGCGCCATCAGGTCCATGCCGAGGATGTCGGCTTCCGATTCGTCGCCGCGCGAGAACGGCAGCAGCACGAGGTACTGCGCGCCGGCACCGATCGCGTCGGGCGACAGACCGGTGCCGGCGCTGATCAGCGCGCCGCCGAACTGCGCCGCCATCTGGTTCGACACGCGCGACGCCGAATGACCGGCGAGCACGTGGCTGATTTCATGACCGAGCACGGCCGCGAGCTGGTCCTGCGTGGTCGCGACCTTCAGCAGGCCGGTATAGACGCCGATCTTGCCGCCGGGCAGCGCGAACGCATTGATCTCCCTGGAATCGAACACCTGCACTTCCCAGCTCGCCGGCGTCAGCGCCGAGTTCGGCACCTGCGCGGTGAGCGCGTGCGCGACGCATTGCACGAACGCCGAGTCGCGCGTGTTCTTGGTCACCGGCGTTTTTTCCTTGAGCTGCTGGAACGCCGTCACGCCCATTTGCGACATCTCGGCATCGGACACCAGGCGCAACTGATGGCGGCCGGTCGGCGAGACCGCGCAGGCGACGAGGATCAGGGCGGCGCAGAGCGGCAACAACCGGTATTTCATCGGACATTCCTGAAACGAGGGGTGCGACGATGATAGTCAAAAGCCGGCGTCCGCCCGAACGACTTGTCCGGCCCCGCCGTTCGGGTACAGTACGAACGGGCTGCAGACCCGATGTACGGTGCGCCAGGGCCGGCGCCAGCCGTGTCGAGGCCATCCAGTCCGTGGCAGGCGGAGTTCGTCTTCGCCGATCATCGTTGCGGCCGGCAGGCCGCTGAGACAAAGGAAGGTTGACCAGATGGCTACCCGCGAGACCGGCACCGTGAAATGGTTCGACAGCGCCAAAGGTTTTGGCTTCATCCAGCGCGAAGGCAAGGAAGATGTGTTCGTGCACTTTCGCCAGATCCAGGGCGAAGGTTACAAGTCGCTGACCGAAGGGCAGAAAGTTGAATTCGAAGTCGCACAGGGACAAAAAGGCCTGCAGGCCGAGAAGGTGACCGTTCAAAGCTGACAGGTAAACCGCTTCCGATCCCCCGAGACCCCGCGCCCGTCGCGGGGTTTTTTGTGGCTGACGAAGCGACGCGCTGGCAGAATGCGCGCCATGCCCCGTTCTTCCGTCCAGCGCTGGCTGCTCGTCTACCTCGGCGTCTTCGCGCTGATCGGACAGCTGATGCTGCCGGCGGTGCATGCGCAGAACCTCGCGCAGCGCAGCGGCAATCCGCTGTACGCGGCGTTCTGCGGCGAAGTCGCGCCGCAAAGACTGGCCGCGTTGCAGCAGCAGCTCGCGGCGAACCTGCAGCAGGGCGACGCCGCGCAGGATGCGCAGCATCCGGCGAAAGCCGGCTGCCCGCTGTGCGCGAGCCTGCATGCCGCGCAGCTCGCCGTGTCGCCCGCGATCGATCTGCCGCTGCTGCGGACGACGATCGCGCCGCTGCCGGCCGTCACGGTCGCCGGCATCACGCCGCATGCCACGCGGCTGCCGCCGTCGCGCGGTCCTCCCCGGTACTCCTGAAGCGCCTCGTCGTCGCGGTTCGCCGCTGACGATCCGATACCGCCTGGTCGCATCGCGACCCTTGAGGAGTTCCCCATGTTTCATGACATGCCGCGTTCGCGGCGCCATCGCCCGTCGTCTCATTCGTCATCACGTCCGTCGCCACGGATATTCGCTGCCGGTCTGTTGCTGCTGCTTCCCGTGCTGGCATCCGCCGCCGCGGCCGATACGGCCGAAGCGCCGGCCGCAACGGCGCAGCGTGATCCGCTCGAAACGATCGTCGTCACCGCGCAGCCGCGCGACAGCACGCCGGTCGCGCAGACCGCGACGCGCATCGATCGCGCGCAGTTCGCCGATCAGCCCGGCGCGTCGATCGCCGAAGCGCTGGTGCTCAGTCCCGGCGTCAGCGTCGTGCAGGGCAACGGTCCGCGCGACGTCGCCGTGTCGGTTCGCGGTTCGAGCAATCGCCAGACCTACGGCGTGCGCAACATCAAGGTCTTCGAAGACGGTTTCGACGTCACGCAGCCGGACGGCCTGGCGCGCACCGATCTGAGCGACGCGCACGCGTACGGCGGCATCGACGTCGTCCGCGGTCCGTCGTCGGCGTGGTACGGCAACTATGCGAGCGGCGGCGCGATCGATTTTCGCCTGCGCGACGGCGGCGACATCCGCGGCATCGAGACCGGTCTCGATGCCGGCAGCTTCGGTTATCTCAACGCGTATGCGCTGGCCGGCGACCGCGGCGACGGCTACGACTACACCGCGTTCCTCAGCAACGTGCGTGGCCGCGCGTACACCGCGCATACCGACTACCTGACGACGACCGCGAACCTGCTGGCCGGCGTGCAGCTGACGCCGCGCGACCGGCTGACGTTCAAGCTGATCGACAATGAACTCGACGCCGATCTGTCGCTGCGCCTGTCGCTGGCGCAGTTTCGCGAGAACCCGTATCAGCGCGGCTGCGACGCGAGCGGCGCGAACGGCTGCGCGACGGTCAGCCTGCTCGACAACGGCTACAACGCCGACGACGGCCGCACGACACTGACGCCGGCACAGGCCGGGCTCGGACGTCACGACCGGCGCACGATCGTTGGCGCGCGCTGGGAACACGCGTTCGATGCGGCGACGCGCGTGCGCACGCAGGCCGTGTTCGACAACCGCGACATCGAGCAGCCGACCGGCGCGTCGAGCTACGACGGCACCTATCCGTCGTTCAATCTGCGCAGCGACGTGTTTCACGACGGCACGCTGTTCGGCCTGGCGTCGCGCGCGGCGGCCGGCGTGTTCTACAACTACGAAGAGCTGAACGCCGACGTGTTCAACGTCACGCCCGAAGGTCATGCCGCGCACGGCGCCGTCACGCAGCACAGCGACGGTCAGCATCTGAATGCCGGCGTGCGTTTGCGCGAGGAACTGCAGTTCGCCGAACAGTGGACCGCGGTCGCCGGTCTCGGCGGCGAATACACGAAGCTGTCGGGCACCAGCACCGCGTACACGTATCCGTCGGCGGCGACGCCGGGCCTGTCGCGGATTTCGGCGCAGCGCGAGTTCTTCAACGTCGCGCCGGAACTGGCGCTGCGCTGGCGGCCGGATGCCATGTGGACGCTGCATGCGCGCGTGTCGGGCGGCTACGGCACGCCGCAGATCGGCAATCTGTTCGTCGACGCTGACGGCAATCCCGGCAACAACACGCAACTCGATTCGCAGCGCAATTACGGCGTCGACGTCGGCGCCGCGTGGCGGATCGCCGATGCGCTGCGCGTCGAGCTGACCGGCTTCTACGAGTTCTTCCGCGACGAACTGGTTTCGCAGTCGGCCGGCATCGACAAGCAGAACTACACGTTCAACGCGCCGCGTTCCGAACATCGCGGCGTCGAGTTCGGGCTCGGCTGGCAACCGCTGCCGCGGGTTCTGCCGGGCGCGCGCTTGTCGTTCGCGTATACCTACGACAACCAGATCTATCGCCGCTACGACGAGCGCATCAGCAACAGCACCGACAGCGAAGTCTTCGATCGCGGCGGCCGCAGGATTCCCGGCGTGCAGCCGCAGACCGTCAACGCGCGGCTCGCGTACGACCAGCCGTCGGGCGCGCTGCGGGGGCTCGGTGCCTACCTCGAGTTCAATGCGCGCGACGGCTACTGGCTCGACAACGCCAATCTGCTTGAAGCGCCCGGTTACGGGCTCGTCGATCTGAACCTGCATTACGATCCGCCGGCCGGTGCGCATGGCGTGTCGGCGATCGGCTTCTGGTTCGCGGTGCAGAATCTGTTCGATCGCACCTACATCGCATCGGCGTCGAACATCGGCGACCGTCTCGACTCGACGGCCGCGTCGCTCGCGAACAGCGGCGGTGTGATCTATGCCGGCCACCCGCGCCTGTTTTACGGCGGCGTGCGAATCCGGTTCTGAAGGCGGACGACATGAAAACCGATTCCACGACCCATCCATCGCCGGCGCGCGGGCCGCGTTACCGCATGATCTGGCGCTGGCATTTCTACGCCGGCCTGTTCTGCATGCCGTTCGTGCTCTGGCTCGCCGCGACCGGCGCGATCTATCTGTTCAAGCCGCAGATCGACGCCTGGCTCGACCGGCCGTACGAGCATCTGAAAATCGACGGCGCGCGCGCGACGCCGTCGGCGCAGGTCGCGGCGGCACTCGCCGCCGAACCGGGTACGGTGCTGAATGCGTACGAGCTGCCGCGCACGCCGCAGTCGGCGGCGCGCGTACTGGTCGGTCGCGGCGATCGCGTCACGCGCGTCTACGTGCATCCGCAGACCTTGCAGGTGCTCGGCGCGGTCGACGAGGAAAGCCGTTTCACGCGGCTGATCTTCCGTCTGCACGGCGAGCTGCTGCTCGGCCGCGGCGGTTCGATGCTCGTCGAACTCGCCGCGTCCTGGGCGATCGTCATGCTGGTCAGCGGTTTGTATCTGTGGTGGCCGCGCGACGCCGACGGTCTGGCCGGCGTCGCGTATCCGCGGCTGCGGCGCGGCGGCCGCGTGTTCTGGCGCGATCTGCACGCGGTCGTCGGCATCTGGGTGTCGGCGTTCGCGCTGTTCCTGCTCGTCAGCGGACTGCCGTGGGCGACGTTCTGGGGCGGCAACCTGAAAACCGTGCGCGCGTGGTTCGCGCCGGCGGTCCAGCAGCAGGACTGGACGACCGGCGCGGCCGACGACGCGCAGCGCGTGCGCGCGCAGAACACGCCGCATGAGCACATGGGTCACGCCGGACACGAACACGGCGGCCACGACATGCGCATGCACGGCGTCCATGACATGCACGACATGCCGGGCATGGTCGGCATGGCGGGCATGATGCTGCCGACGTTCGACGGCGACGCGCTCGATCGTCTCGTGCCGGTGGTGTCCACGCTGCGCCTGCCGCCGCCGGTACTGATCTCGCCGCCGTCGGCGGCGTCCGCGCAATGGACCGCGCGTTCCGATACGCAGGACCGGCCGCTGCGCGTCGCGCTGACGCTCGACGGCGAACGCGGCGTCGTGCTGACGCGCAAGGATTTCCGCGATCAACCGTTGCTCGACCGCATCATCGGCACCGGCGTCGCCGCGCATGAAGGCCAGCTGTTCGGCTGGTTCAATCAGCTGCTCGGCGTGCTGACCGCGCTCGGCCTGATCACGCTCGTCGTCAGCGCGCTGACGATGTGGTGGACGCGGCGTCCGGCCGGCACGCTCGGCGCGCCGCCCGGCGTCACCGGCGAACGCGTCGGCGCGCCGTTGATCGCGCTGGCCGTATTGTTCGGCGTGCTGCTGCCGCTGCTCGGCGTCTCGCTGATCGTGGTGCTGGTGATCGAACGCGTGCTGTTGCGGCGCATCGCGCCGCTGCGCGATTTTCTCGGCATCGCCGCATGACGCGACGGCGGCTCAGTCGCCGGCGAGCAGCTTCTTCATGTTGCTGCCCATCGAGGCGGCGCCGCCGAGCGCCCAGCCGCCGTCGACCGGAATCAGCGCGCCGCTGACATAGCTCGCCGCATCGCTGCCCAGCCACAGACAGCAGTTGGCGATGTCCTGTTTGCTGCCGTAGCGATGCATCGGCACTGAAGCGATCGTCGCCTGTTGCAGCTCCGGCGTCGGCGCGAGCCGCGCCATGCCTTCGGTGTCTTCGATCGGGCCCGGCAGCACCGAGTTGACGCGCACGCCGGCCGCGCCCCATTCGAGCGCGCCGACGCGCGTGATCATGTCGACGCCGGCTTTCGCCGCGCAGACGTGCATCTGCGTTTCCATCGGCAGCACCGATTGCGGCGCCGAGATGTTGATGACGCTCGCGCCCGGCTTGCGCAGCAGCGGGTAGGCGGCGCGCAGCACATGGAAGGTGCCGAGCAGGTCGATCTCGACGACCGCGCGAAAACCGTTCGATGAAATGCCGAGCGCCGGTGCCGGGAAGTTGCCGGCCGCGCCGGAGACCAGCACGTCGATCTCGCCGAAGCGGCCGTGCGCGGACTTCAGCGCTTCTTCGGTCTTCGCGTAATCGCGGACATCGGCGGAAAAACCGACGGCGTCGCCGCCATGCCGTTTCAGCTCGGCGACCGCGGCGTCGACTTTCTCCTGCGAACGCGACAGCACCGCGACGCGCGCGCCGCAGCGCGCGAACGCATGCGCGACGCCGAGATTGATGCCGCTGGTGCCGCCGGCGACGAACACGAACTTGCCGCGGTAATCGAAGGTGACGGACATGGTGTGCTCCTGAAGAGAGAGAAAGCCGGTGACGGGAAAGCAAAAAAACCGTCATTGCGAGGACGCCGGAGGCGGACGAAGCAATCCAGTCGCACGGCGGGATCGAGCGGCGTACTGGATTGCTTCGTCGCTGCGCTCCTCGCAATGACGATGGGCGGGTGCCGGTCTCCTCAAGGTTCGAGGCGTTCCACCAGCCAGCCATCGTTTTCACGGCGATAGCGCAGGCGGTCGTGCAGGCGGCCGTGGCGGCCCTGCCAGAACTCGATCGCTTCCGGCGTCACACGATAGCCGCCCCAGAACTCGGGCAGCGGCACGTCGCGGCCGGCGTAACGCGCCTGCGCATCGGCGAAGCGTTGGTCGAGCGCTTCGCGCGAGCGCACGACGGCGCTCTGTCGCGACGTCACCGCGCCGACCTGCGATTCGTGCAGCCGCGAATGAAAGTAGTGTTCCGAGACGTCGCGCGGCAGCTTCGCGACGCGGCCTTCGATGCGCACCGAGCGTTCGAGCCTGTCCCACCAGAACACCAGCGCGACGTTCGGGTTCGCCGCCAGTTCGCGGCCTTTGCGGCTGTCGTAGTTGGTGTAGAACGTCAGGCCGCGATCGAGCCCGTCACCGTGGAAACCCTTGAACAGCACGACGCGCGCCGACGGCCGGCCGTGCGCGTCGACGGTCGCCAGCGTCATCGCGGTCGGCTCCTGCATCGGCGCCGCGACGGCCGCGGCCAGCCAGCGTTGCAGCTGTGCGAGCGGATCGGCATCGAGATCGCCGACATCGAGCGGCGGGTTCGCGTCGAACTGCGACATGACGGAATTCGGTCTCTGGCAGAATCGGCGCATTGTCCCGCTTTCGGTGCCGGCGGCAAAGCCGCGTCCACCGATTCCACCATCGACAGGTGAAACCCGATGACGAGCTTCGAAGCGCTGCGTGTCCATTCGCCGGAAAAGAACCGTACCGAGGCGCGCTTCGAACGGCTCGGTGTCGACGATCTGTCGGCCGGCGAGGTCGTCGTGCGTGTCGCGTGGAGCGGCATCAATTACAAGGACGCGCTCGCCGTCACCGGCAAGGGCCGCATCCTCAAGTCGTATCCGAAAGTGCCGGGCATCGATCTCGCCGGTCACGTCGAATCGAGCAGCGATGCGCGTTACAAGCCCGGCGACGCGGTGCTCGTCACCGGCTGCAACATCGGCGAAGTGTTCGACGGCGGTTATGCCGAAGTCGCGCGTGTCGCCGCCGATTCGATCATCCGCAAGCCGGAGGGCCTGACCCTGCGCGAGACGATGGCGATCGGCACCGCCGGTTTCACCGCCGCGTTCGCGCTGCGCCGCATGCTCGAAAATCATCAGACGCCGGCGATGGGGCCGATCGCGGTCACCGGCCCGACCGGCGGCGTCGGCTCGATCGCGATCGATCTGTTCAAGCGCGCCGGCTTCACGATGCATGCGATCACCGGCAAAGCCGGCACCGCCGACGATTATCTGAAGGCGCTCGGCGCCGACGAGGTCGTCGCCCGGCAATCGCTGGCGATCGGTAGCAAACCGCTCGAATCGGCGAACTGGGGCGGTGCCGTCGACAATCTCGGCGGCGAGACGCTGGCGATGCTGACGCGCACCGTCAAATCGTGGGGCAACATCGCCAGCATCGGCCTTGCGCAGTCGCACGAGCTGCAGACCACGGTGATGCCGTTCATCCTGCGCGGCGTGTCGATCCTCGGCATCCATTCGGTCGAATGCCCGCGCGCATGGCGCGAGGACATCTGGAACAAGCTGTCCGGCGCGTGGAAGCCACGCGTGCTCGACCGCATCGTCACGCGCGAAGTGACGCTGAAGGACTTGCCATCGGCGTGTGACGATCTGATCGCCGGCGCGGTGACGGGACGGACGCTGGTGCGGGTGTCGGGCGCGGAGTGATGGCTGTTCTTTGAATGGTTGTTGATTTTGATCGGGCCTTTCGTTTCGAGCTGCGGCGCGGGTTCCAACTGACTTCGTCATTCCCGCGAACGCGGGACGATGCTTGCATCGAACGCCCGAAGGGCGAGCGCAGCGAGTAATCCAGAGCTATCGGCGACGCGGGCATCGCTTGCTGATCTCGCCTTTTGTTTCGCGCTGCGGCGCGACTCACTTTTCTTTGCTTGTGCAAAGAAAAGTAAGCAAAAGAAAACACACCCCTGGGGCCGCACTCCGCTGTGCGGAGTGCCCTCGCATGCTCACGTGCTCGGGAGCGTCGCCGACACGCCATCCGTGGCGTGACGGCGACTTGG
>DASSVA010000340.1:0-4577 GCA_035706385.1 Solimonas sp.
AGCATCCGTCATTGCGAGTCGCGCAGCGGCGAAGCAATCCAGCGGCACGGCCGGATTGAGCCCTGCAGCTGGATTGCTTCGTCGACCTTCGGTCTCCTCGCAATGACGAATTTCAAACTGAGGCACGACTGAGCGGCGCACGCGGCACGGCGCGGCGGCCATTGGCTTACACTACGGCGGTTCGTTCGCGACGCTGCAGAACGGGACGCGCAAAGATCGCCGTTTCGTGCCGGCACACCGCGAACGTCCATTTTTCCGAACGGGATTTCATGAGCTCGATGGTCGTCTCCCTACGCCGACGCTGGCAGGCATTGGCCATGTTGCTGCTGCTGGCGCTCGCCGCGCCGGTCCATGCCGAGACCTACCGCATGGACCTGATCGTGTTCGTCGACCGCTACGCGGCGACCGAGGCCGGCACCCCGGCCACGCTGCCGGATCTCGCCGGCGCGATCCTGCCGGACAATCCGGCGGCGCTGCAGGCCGCCGGCATCACGCTGCTGCCGGATGCCGCGTTCGGCCTGCAGAGCGAATGGCAACGCCTGCGCAATTCCAAACGCTTCGCGCCGCTCGTGCGGCTCGCGTCGACGCAAGCGGATCCGCCGTCCGCGAACGGTCCCGCGTTGCGCGTGCGCTGGGGCGCGCCGTCGCCGACCGGCACGACGCCGGTCGACGGCCGCGTCATGCTGCTGATCGTCAACCGCTATCTGACGCTCGATGCCGACCTGCTGTACACGGCCGGCACCAGCAGCTGGCGACTCGACACGCGGCGCCGCATGCGTCGTGACGAGCTGCATCACCTGGACAGCGCGCGGCTCGGCATTCTCGCGCGCGTGACGAAGGCGAACGGATCGTGAACAGACACATCACCGTCGTCGCGCTGCGCGCCGGCCTGTCGGCCGCGGCCCTGCTGCTCGGCGCGTGCCACGGCTGGCTCAAACCCGCGGCGGGCGATACCGTCGCCGCGACACTGCCGGCGCCCGACGCAGCCTGTCGCGTCGCGCTGCACACGCCGGCGCCGGTGCTGAGCCTGCCCGGCACCGACGCGCCGCGGCGCGCCGCGCGCAACGACGACGATGTCGACATCGCGCAGATTCATACCGTCAATCGTCCGCTGCAGGAGATCGGCGTCTGGAACGATCAGGCCGACGGCTGGTCGGTGCTGGCGCTGACCGTCGGCTCGAAGCGCGCGCGCTCGATCGCCGTGCGCCTGCACGGCGTGCGGCTGCCCGAACACAGCGCATTGTGGTTGTGCTCGGCCGACGGCGAGCGGCATCAGGGCCCGTACACGGAAGCACCGAACGGCGAGCTGTGGACGGCGTCGGTCGCCAGCGCGCAGGCGCGCATCGAGGTCTGGACACCGACCGCGACACGCAACGAATTCAGCGCCGATCTGACCGACGTCTACGGCGGCTACCAGCCGTAAGCGCGGCGGCGGCTCAGTTCGCGGCGAGTGCCGGCAGCGCCCGTTCGAGCACGGCGCGCACTTTCTGCATGCCGGACTCGATCGATTGCGCGATCTCGGCGTGGATGTCGCCGAGCCCCTGCACGCCGGCGGCCCAGTTCACCGACACCGCGAGACAGGCGTAGTCGAGTCCGAGTTCGCGCGCGAGCGCCGCTTCCGGCATGCCGGTCATGCCGACCATGTCGCAACCGTCGCGCACCAGCCGGCGGATCTCGGCGACCGATTCGAGCCGCGGTCCCTGCGTGACGGCCAGCACGCCTTCGCCGGCCAGCGGCGTCGCCGCGCGGCCGGCCGCGTCGATCAGCGCGCGCCGCAGCGCCGCCGCATACGGTTCGGTGAATTCGACGTGATGCAGCGTCGATGACGGCGTGCCGTCCGAATAGGTGTGCGCGCGACCGTAGCTGTAATCGATCAGATCGGACGGCACCGCGATCTCGCCCGGCATGAACCACGGCGCCATCGCGCCGACCGCGGCGATCGCGATCACCGATTTCACGCCGGCGTGATGCAGCGCCCAGAGATTGGCGCGGTAGTTGATGCAATGCGGCGGAATCTTGTGTCCGTCGCCGTGTCGCGCGAGGAAGATCGCGCGCGTGCCGTAGACCGTGCCTTCGAGCAGTGGCGCGCTCGGTGCGCCATACGGCGTATCGACGGCGATGCGCCGCTCGATGTCCAGACCCGGCCACTGGTTCATGCCGGTGCCGCCGATGACGGCGACGGCGATGGCGTGAGGTGTGAGGCGTGAGGCGTGAGGCGTTTGTGTCATCTGATGTTCCGGTGTCCGTGCCCATTTCAATGGAGTGCTCTGCGTGAAAGGCGGAAAGCCGCTTTCCACGCCTCACCCCTCACGCCTCACCCCTCACGCCTCACCCCTCACCGCATAAATCGCCGGCAACTGTCGCCAGTATTCCTTGTAGTCCATGCCGCAGCCGAACACGTAGCGGTCCGGCACCGTCAGGCCGACGAACTCGGCATGCGCGCGCGGCGCGCGGCGATCGTGCCGCTTCTCGGCCAGCACCGCGACTTTCAGCGACGCCGGCATGAACTGTTCGAGCGCGTCGCGGATCGCGACCAGCGTGTGGCCTTCGTCGAGGATGTCGTCGATCACCAGCACGTGGCGGCCGCCGATCCGCTCGGGCTTCGGCTGCACCTTCCAGACCAGGCCGCCACCGTGGGTCGCGCCGCGGTAACGGGTCGCATGCAGGTAATCGAGCTCGAACGGAAAACGCAGCCGCTCGCTGATCGCCGCGGTCGCATGCAGGCCGCCGTTCATCACGCAGATCAGCAACGGATCGAGCGCCGCATATTCGCCGGCGATCGCCGCGGCGAGCCGGTCGTACGCGGACTGCACGGCGTCGGCATCGTGCAGACAGTCGGCTTCGTCGAGAACCTGCTTCAGAAGCGCGATGTCGCTCATGCGTTCACCTGCGCGTGGCGTCCGTAAAGCTTCTTGAGCCGCAGCGACGCGCCGCGATCCGGTGTCAGATCCTTGCCGAGCGCGTCGATCAGCCGGATCGCCGCGTCGCGGTCGTTGCAGACCGGCAGCATGTCACAGCCTGCGTCGAGCGCGAGCCGCGCGCGCGCTTCCATGTCGCCGACCACCGCCGCGCCGCCCATCGACAGATCGTCGCAGAAAATCGCGCCCCTGAAACCGAGTTCGTCGCGCAGGATGTCGCCGATCCAGCGTTTCGACAGCGACGCCGGCTGCGGATCGACCGCGGTATAGCGGACATGCGCCATCATCAGCGATTCGATGCCGTCATCGATCAGCGTCCGGAACGGCGCCAGCTCGGTCGCGCGGATGTCGTCTTCCTTGCGCCGGTCGACCGGCAGTTCCAGATGCGAATCGGCGGTCACCGCGCCGTGTCCGGGGAAATGCTTGCCGGTCGCCGCCAGGCCCTGCGCGTTGAGCCCGGCGCGAAACGCGCGCGCGAGTTCGACGATGACCTCGCCGCGATCGGAGAACGCGCGATCGCCGATGATCCGGCTGAGGCCGTGATCGATGTCGAGCACCGGCGCGAAGCACAGGTCGATGCCGTAGGCCGACAGCTCGTGGCCGATCGTTTCGCCCTGCGCACGTGCCTCGGCCAGCGCGACGGCGGCGTCCTCGGCGTAGCGACGGCCGAGCGCGCGCATCGCCGGGATGCGCGAAAAGCCGACGCGGAAACGCTGCACGCGTCCGCCCTCGTGATCGACCGCCATCAGCAAGCGCTGGCGCGGCAGCGACAGCACGTCGTCGCAGAGCTTCTTCAATTGCTCGGGATCGCGGTAGTTGCGCGTGAACAGGATGAAGCCGCCGACCAGCGGATGGCACAGCAGTTCGCGATCCTCGGCCGTCAGTTCCTGTCCCGGGATGTCGATCATCAGCGGGCCGAGCAGCCGGCCGCGGGGCTTGTGGTTATTCGTGGAGCTCAACGTCGGTACCTGCGGATACGAGATCAAACAATTCGATGATGTCTTCGTTGCGCATGCGCACGCAGCCGTGCGATGCGGGCCGGCCGAGCGCTGCGACGTCCGGCGTGCCGTGAAGGTAGATGTAGCGGCGGAAGGTGTCGACGCAGCCGAGACGGTTGCGCCCCGGTTCGACGCCGGACAGCCACAGGATACGCGAGAGTATCCAGTCGCGATCCGGATATTGCGTCCCCAGTTCGGGGGACCAGACTTCGCGCGTCCAGCGCCGGCCGCGCAATACCGCGCCGGCCGGCAGGCCGGCGCCGATCCTCGCGCGGATGCGGTGGCGGCCGCGCGGCGTGCAGCCGGAACCGAGAATTTCGCCGGCACCGTTGGCGCCGCTCGAAACGGCGTATTCGCGCACGGTTCGCGCGCCGTCGAGCAGCCGCAGGCGCTGCGCGCCCAGATCGATGTCGATCTTCATCCGCGCTCGTCGTCCGTCCAGCTCGCATACGGATGCAGCGCGAGCGCGTGATTGTAGTAGCGGCGATCGTCGGTCAGTTCGCGGCCGAGCCAGTGCGGGCGCTCGAACGTCGCGTCGGCCGATGCGAGTTCGATCTCGGCGACGACCAGCCCGGCGTTGTCGCCGGTGAATTCGTCGATCTCCCAGACCGCATCGGCATGCGCGCCGCGCGCCGGCACGTCATGCCGCGTCTTCTCGACG
>DASSVA010000341.1:0-4717 GCA_035706385.1 Solimonas sp.
GCTCAATGAACTGAGCGTCGGTCAGTGGTTCGAGACCGTCGGCGACCCGTTCGAAGTCGTCGGCATCGACGCCGACAGCGAGATGGTGCTGGTGCAGCACTACGACGGCACGCTCGAGGATTTCGACTTCGATGCGTGGACGGCGCTCGCCGCGCGTCCGTGCGCACCGCCCGAGGATTATTCCGGCGCGCTCGATATCGAGCCGCTCGATTACAGCGAGCGCGACGAGTTCGCGCCGACGCGGAGCGGGCAGTGGGACAATCCGCTCGATCTGCTGGATCTGCGCGATCTCTAGCCGCGTCGACCGACCGAAAAAAGGAACGCGAATGTTCAAGACGTGGCGTACGCCCGAACTGCCGGGTGCATTCCGGTACGTGCTCGACGACGGCCTGCCGATCCTCGTGCGGCCAATCCGTGTCGACGATGCGCCGCGCATCCAGGAAGGTTTCCAGCGCTTGTCGCAGCTCGCGCGCCGGCGGCGGTTTCCGAACGGCGACCCGGATCGGCTCAGTGCCGAAACGGTCGCGCGGCTCGTGCACATCGACCAGATCAACCACGCGGCCTGGGGCGCCGCGAACATCGAGAAGCCGGACGAGCCCGGCATCGGCATCGCGCGCTACGTGCGTTTGAACGGCGAGCCGCAGGCGGCGGACGTCGCGATCACGATCCTCGACGAATACCAGGGCCGCGGCGCCGGCTTCGTGCTGCAGGCCTGCCTGCACCTGACCGCGTGGAAGAACGGCATTCGCACGTTCTACTACGACGTCGCCAGCGACAACGATCGCATCATCCGCCATCTCAAGCTGCTCGGTGCGACGCACGCCGGCCGCGCCGACAACATCGACCGCCTCGAACTGCCGGTCTACCGGCGCGCGCGCGACGTGCCGGACGCCAACGACATCGGCCGCCGCTTCGCTGCGGTGTTCGTGCGGCTGCAACGCAGCGAAGCGCTGGCCGCCTGAAGCGGCACCGTCATTGCGAGCGCAGCGAAGCAATCCAGCGGCGTCACCAGATCGAGTGATGCACTGTTGCTTCGTCGCCGCGCTCCTCGCAATGACGAAGTAGAGCGCCGCGCTACGCGGGATTCGTGCCGACGGCCACGACCGGCGGCCGGCGGATGAAATACAGCGACAGCACGATCGCCGGCAAGGTCAGCGACGCGGTGTAGATGAAGAACAGCGGATAACCGACCGCGTCGACGATCTCGCCGGAGAAGCCGGCGATCAGCTTGCCGAGCAGCGGGAACAGCGAGCCGAACAATGCGTACTGCGTCGCCGTGTACGCGATGTTCGTGAGGCTCGACAGGTACGCGACGAACGCGGTGCCGGCGATGCCGATGCCGATGTTGTCGACGCTGATCGCGATACCGAGTTCCGTCAGCCCCGGCGCGTGCAGGCGCGCGAGCCACGAGAAGAACAGATTGCCGCAGGCGATCACCAGCACGCCGGCGAACAGCGTGCGCGCGATGCCCTGCCACGCGACCAGCGCGCCGGCGACGATCACGCCGAGCATCGTCATGATGATGCCGAAGATCTTCGACATCGCCGCGATCTGGCCGAGCGTGTAACCCATGTCGAGATAAAACGGATTCGCCATCACGCCCATCGCGTATTCGTGCATGCGGTAGACGGCGATGAACAGCAGGATCAGCGACGCCTGGCGCAGTCCGTTGCGCGCGAAGAAATCGGCGATCGGACCGAACACGGCGCCGATCGCGTTGGCGGTGAAATGCCGCAGCGGTGCCGGCCAGTGCGCGTGGTCGTCGATGAACGCCTGCACGCGTGCTTCCTGCGGCGGCTTCGCCGCTTCCGCGACCGCCGGTTCGCGGATCACCAGCACCGTCGTGATGCCGACCAGGCCGAGCGCCGCCATGCACAGATACGACAGCACCCAGCCGTGATCGGCGGCGATCACCAGCGCGCCGGCGCCGGCGACGATCAATGCGATGCGATAGCCGAGCTGATACGCGGCGGCGAGCGCGCCCTGTTCTTCGCTCGGCGCCGCCTCGATGCGATACGCGTCGAGTGCGATGTCCTGCGTCGCCGACGAGAACGCGACCAGCACCGCGAGACCCGCGGTCGTCGCCAGCGCCTGCGCCGGATCGCTGAACGCCATCGCGGCGAGGCCGCCGGCGATGCCGCATTGCGCGACGAGCATCCAGCTGCGACGGCGGCCGAGCCGGCGCGTCAGCAGCGGCAACGGTACGCGGTCGACGACCGGCGCCCAGAACAGCTTCACCGAATACGTGATGCCGACCCAGCTGAAATAGCCGATCGTCGTCCGCGACACGCCGGCCTGCGTCAGCCACGCCGACAGTGTCGAGAACACCAGCAGGAACGGCAGGCCGGCCGAGAAGCCGAGGAACAGCAGCGCGCGCACGCGCGGATTCGCGTAGACACGCAGCGCCGCGAGCCAGCGTCGCGTCACAGCTTGTAATCCAGCGTCAGCGGCGCGTGATCGGAGAAGCGCGATTCCTTCCACACCGACGCGGCCTTGATCGTGTCGCGCAGGTTCGGCGTGACGAGTTGGTAATCGATCCGCCATCCGACATTGTTCGCCCACGCCTGGCCGCGATTGCTCCACCAGGTGTACGACTCGCCTTCGGTCGCCGGATGCAGCGCGCGGTACGCATCGACCCAGCCGGTCGCCGCCGGTTCGACGCCGAGCACGGCATCCAGCCACGCGCGTTCGTGCGGCAGAAAGCCCGAGTTCTTCTGGTTCGATCGCCAGTTCTTCAGATCGATGTTGCGATGCGCGATGTTCCAGTCGCCGACGACGACGTAGCGGCGTCCGGACGCCAGCCAGTCCTGCAGCACCGGCCGGAAAAACGCGAGAAAGCGGTCCTTGCTGGCCTGGCGCTCGGGACCGGACGAGCCGGACGGCAGGTACAGCGAGACGATCGACAGATCGCCGTAGCGCAGTTCCAGATAGCGGCCCTCGTCGTCGAACTCGGCGGCGCCGAGCTTGTCGAGGATTTCGTCGGGCGGTTTCTTCGCGAAGATCGCGACGCCGGCATAGCCTTTCTTCTGCGCGTAGCTGAAATGCGCGTGCCAGCCCTTCGGTGCGAACGTGATGTCGCCTTCGAGATCGGTCAGCTGTGCCTTGATTTCCTGCAGGCAGAGAAAATCGGCGTTCTGCTGCGGCAGCCAGTCGACCTGGCCCTTGCGGGCGGCCGAGCGGATGCCGTTGGCATTGAGCGAGATAACGCGCATGGAAGTGCTTGGTGATTCGTGATTTGTCGTAATGTACGCGAGCCCCGCATTTCAATCACCAATCACCAATCACCAATCACATGCTTCAACCCTACCAGTCCGAATTCCTGCGGCTCGCTCTCGAACACGAGGTCCTCAAGTTCGGCGAGTTCACGCTCAAGTCCGGGCGCAAGTCGCCGTATTTCTTCAATCTCGGCAGGATTTCGTCGGGCGTGGCGATGCGCGCGCTCGGCGCCGCGTATGCGCAGGCGCTGGCGGCGTCCGGCATCGAATACGACATGCTGTTCGGGCCGGCGTACAAGGGCATTCCGCTGGTCACCGCCGTCGCCTGCGCGCAGGCCGAACGCGGCGTCGACGTGCCGTACGCGTACAACCGCAAGGAAGCCAAGGACCACGGTGAAGGCGGCACGCTGGTCGGTGCCGCGCCGCGCGGTCGCGTCGTGATCGTCGACGACGTGCTGACCGCCGGCACCGCGCTGCGCGAGGCGGTGCGTCTGCTGCAGAATGCCGGCGCCGAACCGGTCGCCGCGGTGATCGCGCTCGATCGTCAGGAAAAAGGCTCCTCCGGTCTGTCGGCGGTCCAGGAAATGGAACGCGATGCGAAGATCCGCGTCGTGTCGCTGGTGAACGTGCAGACCATGCTCCATTACCTTGCGGGCGGCGGCGCGGATCGCGCGACGCTGGATGCGATCCGCGCCTATCAGGCGCAATACGGCGTCGCGACGTAGCGGCGCGGGAACGACACATGAACATGCAACGATGGATTCCGGCCGCCGTGGTGCTCGTCTGTGCAGTGCACGGCGCTGTGGCACTCGCGGCCGGCGGTGGCAGCCAATCGAACCGCGTGCAGTGCTGGACCGACAAGCTCGGCCAGCGCGCCTGCGGCGACAGCATTCCGCCCGAATACGTGCACCAGCAGCGGCAGGTTTTCGACGAACAGGGTCGCGTGCGGCAGATCAAGCCGCGCGAGAAGACCGCGGCGGAAATCGCCGCGGAAGAGGCGGCCGCGCGTGAAGCGGAAGCCGCGGCGCTGCGCGCGCAGAAGCAGCGCGATTACGATCGTTTCCTGCTCGGCACATACAACAGCGAAAAGGACATCGAACGCGCGCGCGACGAACGCATCGCGATGCTCGACGGTCGCGGCAAGCTCACCGAAAAGACGATCGACGACAACGAAAAGGCGATCGCGCAGCAGCAGCGGCGTATCGACAACGCCAGCAAGGGCGGCAAGCAGCCGGGCGGCGCGTTGACGAAGAAACTCGCCGAACTGCAGCAGACGCTGGCCGCGAACAAGGCCGCGCTCGCCAGTATCGCGACCGAGAAGCAGCAGATCAGCGACAAGTACAACGCCGATCTGGCGCGCTATCGGGAATTGAACAAGCAGCCGGCGCCCTAGGAGAGCTCCAGCTTTTCCGTTCGGCCCTGAGTGGGCCGCAGGTGCCGTATCGAAGGGCATGGCCGGAGTGATCGCGCGGCGATCGCATGGCAATCGTCATTGCGAGCGC
>DASSVA010000342.1:0-2509 GCA_035706385.1 Solimonas sp.
GGTGCTGCTGACGACCAGCGACTCGTCGTTCCTGTACCACATCAGCGATCTCGAAGTGGCGCACCGCTTCAATCTGCCGCTCGTCGTCGTCGTCGGCGTCGACAATTCGTGGGGTCTGGAAGTCGGCGTCTACAAGCGCACTTTCGGCCACGGCAACAGCACCGAGCCGGGCGTGCACTGGAGCAAGGACGTGCGCTTCGACCAGATCGCCAGGGGACTCGGCTGCGAAGGCGTCTACGTCGAGAAAGGCGAGGACATCAGCAAGGCCGTGGAAGCGGCGTTTGCGAGCGGCAAGCCGACCGTCATCCACGTGCCGATCGACCCGGTCGTCAACCACGGCGGCAACAAGAACCTGGATACGCCGAACTACGCGCGTTTCCGCACCTGGTACGCGGAAGGCACGCAGTAAAAAGCGTAAAGGCGTTAAAGACGGTTAACCACAGATTACGCAGATTACACAGATTAAAGAGCAAAACATTCGTGCTTTGAAATCTGCGTAATCTGTGAAATCTGTGGTTTTCGTCTTTTATTCTTTGACTCTACGCAATCTGCGCAATCTGCGGTTAAAGGCTTTTGAACATCGAGGAGAGCTGGCATGCGCGAGTATCTGAAGTTCTACATCGACGGCAAATGGGTCGATCCGGCCGAACCGAAGACCGCGAACGTCATCAATCCGGCGACCGAGGAAGTGTCCGGGCGCATTTCGATGGCGTCACTCGCCGACGTCGAGAAAGCGGTCGCCGCCGCGCGCAAGGCGTTCGCGAGCTGGTCGCGGACGACGCCGCAGCAGCGGCTCGACGTGCTGCTGGCGATCCAGGCCGAATACGCGAAACGCCAGAACGAGATCGGCGAAGCGATCACCGAGGAAATGGGCGCGCCGGCCGCGCTCGGCGGCGGCTTTCACGTCGCGCTCGGCGCCGGTCACATCGCGACCGCGATCGAGGTGCTGAAGGAATTCAGGTTCGAGGAACTGCGCGGCGCGACGATGATCCGCCGCGAGCCGATCGGCGTCTGCGCGATGATCACGCCGTGGAACTGGCCGATGAACCAGGTCGCGGTCAAGGTGCTGCCGGCGCTCGCGACCGGCTGCACGATGGTGCTGAAGCCGCCGCAGCTCGCGCCGTATTCGGCGCAGATCTTCGCCGAGGTGCTCGACAAGGCGGGTGTGCCCGCGGGCGTGTTCAACATGCTGCAGGGCAGCGGCGCGGTCGTCGGCGCGGCGCTGTCCGCGCATCCCGAGGTCGATCTGGTGTCGATCACCGGCTCCGAGGCGGTCGGCATCGAGATCGCCAAGGCCGCGGCGCCGACCGTCAAGCGTGTCTGCCAGGAGCTCGGCGGCAAGAGCGCGTTCATCGTCCTCGACGATGCCGATCTCGCGAAGAACGTCGCCGGCGCGACCGGCGGCATGATGATCAACTCCGGCCAGACCTGCAGCGCCGGTTCGCGGCTGCTGGTGCCGAAAAAGCGCATGGCCGAGGCGATCGCCGCCGCGAAGGAAGCGGCGGCCGGCGTCACCGTCGGCGATCCGAACGGCAATTTCGTGATGGGGCCGGTCGTCTCGAAAAGTCAGTACGTTGAGGTGCAGCGCTACATCGAGCTCGGCATCAAGGAAGGCGCCGAACTGGTCGCCGGCGGCCCCGGCCGTCCGGACGGTCTCGCGAAGGGTTATTACTGCAAGCCGACGGTGTTCGCCAACGTCAGCAACCACATGACGATCGCGCGCGAGGAAATCTTCGGGCCGGTGCTCGTCATCATCGGCTACGACGATATCGACGACGCGATCGCGATTGCCAACGATTCGCCGTTCGGTCTGGCCGGCTACGTCAACGGCATCGACCAGGAGCAGTGCCGCGCGGTCGCGCGCCGCATGCGCACCGGCTGGATCTCGATCAACGGCGGTTTCGATTTCCACGCGCCGTTCGGCGGCATGAAGAAGAGCGGCAATGGTCGCGAGTGGGGCGAGTCCGGTTTCCACGAATACGTCGAGACGCAGGCGCTGCTCGGCTACGTGCCGGCGGCCTGAGCGCGGCGCACGGAAGGAGAGAACGACGATGAGCGACGAAAGCATGGCGAAGATCGCGGCCGCGCGCCGCGACTGGAAGACCGAGCATCTGGAGACGTATCTCGGCTCCGGTGGCGCGCGCGGCCACATCGTCGATGTCAGCGACATCGGCGGCCATCCGTTCACGACCACGCTGCTGCTGCGCTACACCGGCCGCAAGAGCGGCAGGACGATCGTCACGCCGCTGATCTACGGCGATCTCGGCGGCGAGGTCGTGATCGTCGCGTCGAAAGGCGGCGCCGACCATCATCCGGCGTGGTATCTCAACGTTCGCGAGAGCAGGCAGCTCGACTTCCAGATCGCGACGCAGGCGTTCCGTGCGCGCTGGCGCGAACCGCAGGCCGGCGAGCGCGCGAAAGTCTGGGAATTCATGGTCGGCGTGTTTCCGCCGTACGCGAACTATCAGGCGTCGACGACGCGCGAGATTCCGCTGGTGATGCTGTCGGC
>DASSVA010000343.1:0-3713 GCA_035706385.1 Solimonas sp.
ACACCGGATTCGGGCGGCGGAACACCGGGCCCGATTGTCGGAGATCGGGCGCACGGATACCAGCGCATCAGCGCCGCAGATGAAACTTCTGCCAGTTTCACGGTTCCATACGGGCGGCGATGCTATGGTCCGCGCCACTCGAAATCAGAATATCGGCAAGCTTTTTCGTGAGAGTTCCCGCTACATTGCTGGCCGGCATGACCGGCGTCTGGCTGAGCTGCTGTGCGTACGCCGCCGAGCCGCCGCCTGCGGCACCGCTGAGCCTGGCCGAGCTGACGGCGCTGGCATTGCACAACAATCCGGAAACGACGGTCGCGTGGAGCGCGGTCGCGCAATCCGAAGCCGCCGAACGGATCGCGCGTGCCGGCTGGTGGCCGACGCTGACGGCGAGCTACAGCGGCCAGCGCTCGCGCTCGGTCGCATCGAGCGGCGACGAAGCGCCGGCGCAGACGCGCTACGGCCCGAGCATCAGTCTCAGCTACCTGCTGTTCGACTTCGGCACGCGCAGCGGCGGCATCGAACAGGCCGCCGCCGAACGGCTGGCGTCGCAATACAACCTCAACCAGACGCTGCAGGATCTGGCGCTGACGGTCGAGGCGAATTACTACACCGTAATCGGCAACCGCGCGCTGGTCGATGCCAACCAGCAGGCGCTCGACGAAGCGCAGGCCAATCTCGATGCGGCGCGGACGCGCCACGATGCGGGGCTGGCGACGGTCGCCGACGTCTATCAGGCCGAGAGCGCCGCCGCCGCCGCGCGGTTCACGCTGCAGCAGTCGCAGGGCCAGCTGCGCGTCGCCGACGGTGCGCTGGCGGCGAGCGCCGGCTACCGGCCCGGCACGCGGCTGCAACTGGCCGACTGGAATCCGCGCGCCGAGCCGGTCACGCCGCCGACGCAGACGCTCGACGAACTGCTCGCGCGCGCCGCGAACGCGCGGCCGGAACTGCTCGCCGCGCAGGCCGGCGAACAGGCCGCCGCCGGCGCCGTGCGCGCGGCGCGCGGCAGCGCGTTGCCGAGCCTGAGCGTCAGCGCCAGTGCCGGCCGCACGCGCATCGTCGATCGCGGCACCGGCGATCCGTTCAGCGTCGGCGCGACGTTGAGCGTGCCGCTGTTCCAGGGTTTCGCGCTGAAGTCGGCGATCCGCGGCGCGCGCGCCGCGCTCGAGGGTGCGCACGCCTCGACGGAAAGCCTGCGCCTGCAGGTCGAACAGCAGGTCTGGGTCGCATGGCAGAACCTGCAGACCGCCTACGGCAACGTCGATGCCAGTCGCGCGCAGCTCGAATCGGCGCAGCGCGCCGCCGATGCGATCCGCGCCCGCTATAAAAATGGCCTGTCGAGCATTCTCGAAGTGCTGACGACCGAGGCGGCGCTCGCGCAGGCGCGCGTCGCCAACGTGCAGTCGTACCTCGACTGGTATCTGGCGCTTGCCACCCTTGCCCATGACGCCGGCGGCCTGCCGGCCGCTGCCGACGGAGCCGCCCCGTGAGTGTTCGCCGACTGGCGCTGATCGCCGCCCTCGTCGTTGTCGTCGTCGTGATCTGGCGCTGGCGCAGCGCCGGCGACGCCACGCAGCATGCGCACGCGCCGGTCGCCGTCGAACTGACGACGGTGCGCCGCGGCGCGGCGCCGGTGCAGCTGTCGGCGGTCGGCAATGTCGTCAGTCCGCATACCGTCAACGTCCGTGCGCAGGTATCCGGCACGCTCACGCGGATCTTCTTCACCGAAGGCGACAACGTCCGCGCCGGCGACAAGCTGTTCCAGATCGATCCGGCGCCGTACGAGGCGGCGCTCGCGCAGGCGCGCGCGCAGCTCGCGATCGACCGCGCATCGCTGGCCGCCGCCAGGGCGCAATACGAGCGGATGAAGCCGCTGATCGACAAGCAGTACGTGACCTCGCAGGAATACGACAACGCGCGCGCCGCCGCCGACGAGGGCGCCGCGCGTCTGCTCGCCGACGAAGCGAACGTGAAGACCGCCGAGATCAATCTCGGCTACACGCTGATCCGCGCGCCGATCGCCGGCCGCACCGGCAGCGTCTCTGCGAAGACCGGCAATCTGGTCGGCAGCAACGACGCGCAACCGCTGGTCGTGCTCAACGAGATCGACACCGTGCAGATCCAGTTCGCGATTCCGCAGGACCAGCTGCCGGCGGTCCAGCAGGCGCTCGCGCACGGCGAGCTGCCGGTGCAGGTCTACGGCGACGATCCGCAGCAGGTGCTCGCGACCGGTCATCTGGTGTTCGTCGAGAACACGGTCGACACGACGACCGGCACCGTGACGCTGAAGGCCGAGGTCGACAACCGCGCGCACCGGCTGTGGCCCGGCGCGTTCGTCAGCGTCGGCCTGACGCTGTCGGTGCAGTCCGACGCGCTGCTGGTGCCGGAAACCGCGGTGCAGCCGGGCGCCGACGGTCAGTACGTGTTCGTCGTCGACGCTGACCACAAGGCGCAGCTGCGCACGATCGTCGTCGATCGCCAGGCCGGCAGCGACGTCGTCGTCGCCGGCGGCGTCAAAGCGGGCGAGACCATCATCGCGCGCGCGCCGCACAACCTGCAGCCGGGCACCGAGGTGATCGGCGCCGACGCGGCGCGCGCGCAGGCCCGGCAGCGCGCGGCGCAACCGTGAACGTTTCCGAAATCTTCATCCGCCGCCCGGTCGCGACCACCACGCTGATGGTGGCGCTGGTGCTGTTCGGCATCTTCGCGTATCGCGCTCTGCCGGTCGCCGAGCTGCCGAACGTCGACTTCCCGACGATCAGCGTCAGCGCCAGCCTGCCCGGCGCCGATCCGGAAACGATGGCGGCGACCGTCGCGACGCCGCTCGAACGGCAGTTCTCGCAGATCCCCGGCGTCGACATCATGACCTCGGAAAGCAGCGTCGGCACCAGCCGCATCACGCTGCAGTTCGCGCTCGAACGCAACATCGACGCCGCCGCGCAGGACGTGCAGACCGCGATCGCGCAGGCGCGCCGCCAGCTGCCGACCGACATGCCGCAGGACCCGACGCTGCGCAAGGTCAATCCCGCCGATTCGGCGATCATGTATCTGGTGATGAGCGCAACGACGATTCCGTTGACGCAGCTCGACGACTTCGCCGAAACGCGCGTCGCCGACCGCCTGTCGCAGGTCGACGGGGTCGCCCAGGTCGTCGTCTACGGTTCGAAGAAATACGCGGCGAGGCTGTACCTGAATCCGCAGGCGCTGAACGCGCGCGGCCTGTCGCTGCTGCAGGTCGGCGACGCGATCAACAACGCCAACAGCAATCAGCCAAGCGGCACGCTGTACGGCGCGCAGCGCAGCTACACCGTGCAGGCCGACGGCCAGCTGCGCAACGCCGCCGCGTACAACGACGCGGTGATCGCGTACCGCAACGGCGCGCCGGTGCGGCTGCGCGACGTCGGCCGCGCAGTCGACAGCATCGCCAACGACAAGCAGGCGACCGAGTTCAACGGCCGGCCGTCGATCATCGTCGCGGTCTCGCGCCAGCCCGGCACCAACACCGTCAGCATCGCGCGAACCGTGCGCGCGCTGCTGCCGATGCTCGAAAAGCAGGCGCCCGGCGACACGCACGTCGACATCATGTTCGACCGCAGCGACTTCATCGGCGAATCGATCGACGACGTGAAGCTGACGCTGGCGCTGTCGATCGTGCTGGTCGTCGGCGTGATCTTCCTGTTCCTGCGCGACACGCGCGCGACGATGATCGCCGCGCT
>DASSVA010000344.1:0-12014 GCA_035706385.1 Solimonas sp.
CTGACGCGGCGCGTGCGTCTGCAGGGCTTCATCATCTTCGAGCACTACGAGACGCGGCACGCGGCGTTCGTCGAACGGATGGGCGGCTGGCTGCGCGACGGCAGGATCGCGATCGCCGAGGACGTCATCGACGGCCTCGAACACGCCACCGCCGGCCTGATCGGCCTGTTGCGCGGCGACAATCTCGGCAAGCTGGTCGTGCGCGTCGCGGATTGAGGCGGACGTTCTCGCCGGGACAGGATCCTTCGATACGATCGCTGCGCGATCACTCGGGCAGGCCCCTCGATACACCACACGCTGCGCGTGCGGCACTCGGGGCGAACGGTTTGGGTGGAACTTGCTGCTCTCACCACCCGTTCATGCCGAGTGCTGCGCGAAGCGCGGTGTATCGAGGCACGCGCGAGTCAACAAAGGGTCTGAAGGAACGGCTGCGCGCAATCGCCGCCGCATTCCGCGTCAGTTCAACAGCGCCATCTGCCGCGCCGCGTTGATCGCCTGCAGCCGGCTGCTGACGGCGAGCTTCGAATAGATGTTCTTCAGGTGGAACTTGACGGTGTTCTCGGACACGAAGATGCGCCGCGCCATTTCCTTGTTCGACACGCCGTTGGCGAGATAGACGAGGATTTCCTTCTCGCGGTCGGTCAGCGGTTCGAGCGGCTGAAAGCCGGCGCCGGCCGGTGCGGTGCGATCGGTGCTGACGAGCTGGCCGCTGCGCGACAGCAGTTGCGAGACGAACGCCTGCAGCGGCATCAGCGTCTGATCGCCGCCGGCGATCTCGCGCATCAGCGTCGCGTGCTCGTCGCGCAGCAGCGGCAGCAGCTGCGCGCCTTCGTCGAGGAACACGCGCACGAAGCTCTCGGGCGCGGCGATCTGCAGCGCGCGCCGCAGGCTGCGCCGCGCGAGGTTGTCGCTGCCGCGTCTGGCGTGCACCAGCGTTTCGAGCACGGTCAGCTTGAGCAGGCGGTAATGGCGGCGCTGCTTCTGCGCGGCGGCGATCTCGGCCGACAGGCCGGCGAGCGCGGCGTCGTACTGGCCGCTGTACAGCGCGAGGCGGATCGTGCCGATCGCATCGCCTTCGATCGACTCGGAGAAGATCATCCAGCCGTCGGGCAGTTCGAATTCCGCCTGTGCCGGGATGCGGCTGGCGATCGCCTGCGCGCGGTCGGTCTCGCCGGCCAGCAGTGCGCGCCGCACGCGTTCGCGCGCGACGATGCGCAGCAGGCGCGGCCAGCCGGCGGTATGCGCGAGCTGCTCGGCTTCGGCGAGCACGTCGTCGGCGCGATTCGCGCGGCCGCGCGCGTCCTGGATGCGCGCCATCGCCATGTAGCCGAGCGCGAGGAAGTCGAGCAGCACGGCGTCGGCGATCAGGTCGTGGAACTGCAGGAACATCGATTCGGCGAGATCGAGCTCGTCGCATTCGTACAGCGCGTAGATGTAGCAGGCGACCAGCGACGCGGCGGCGAACGACTTGTCGAGATCGAGATGCTGTTCGGCGAGTCCGGCGCGGTAATGCGTCAGCGCGTCGTTGAGCCGGCCCTGCATGATCAGGCTGATGCCGTGCACCGCGAACGAATAGCCGCCGCTGAACGCGGCGTCGCCGCGCATGCTGAACGTGCGCGACAGTTGCAGCGCCTCGCGCTCGGCGTCGAAGTCGCCGGCCGACATCGCGCGATAGCCGCTGAGATTGGCGGCCGCGCTCAGTTCGAACGCGCGAAAGCCGACCGCCTGCTGGTCGCCGGTCTGCATCGTCTCGACGATGCTGAACGCCAGCGGCACGTCGTCGACGACCATTGCCTGCATCGAACGCACGACGCTGGAATCGATGCCCTGTTCGGACGCGCGTTCGAGGATCGACAGCAGCGGCCGCAGCTTGTGATGGCGGCGCAGGAACACCAGCGCCCAGGCGATCTTCACCGCGAGTTCGGGGCGCTTGGCGATCTCGTCGAGCGGCAGCGCGTCGGACCAGCGCTCGACGGTCACCAGATTGGCGTCGACGATCAGCCGGTCGGCCCAGACGTTCATGATCTCGACCGCGAACGGGTAATTGCGCGCGGCGATCGCGTGGTGGATCGCATCCTCGTGCATGCCGTGCGCGTAGAACCAGTCGGCGGCGCGGCGGTGCACGGTGTCGAGCAGCGCCGGATCTTCGCCGCGCGTCTGCTCGGCGAGGAACGACGAGAACAGCGTGTGGTATTTGAACCAGGCGAGGTCCGAATCGAGACAGCGCAGGAACAGGCCCGAGCGTTCGAGGAACAGCAGGATGCTCTGCGAATCCTGCCAGCCGGTCACCTCGTCGCAGAGGCCGGCCGACAGCCGCGTCAGCACTGAAGTCTGGCGCAGGAACTGCCGGATGCGCGGCGGCTGCAGGCTCAGCACGTTGTCGGCGAGATACTCGGCGAGCTGGCGCGGCCGGTGCGTCGCGGGATCGAGCAGGGCGCCGCGCACCGACGGACTCGGCAGACTGAGGCGGAACAGCTGCAGCGCGGCCGGCCAGCCTTCGGTCTGACGGTAGATCGCGTCGAGCTCTTCGCGATTGACGCCGAGATCCTGCGCCTGGCCGAAGAACTGTTCGGCTTCGTTCGGCGAGAAGCGCAGATCGTCGGCGCGCAGCACCAGCGCGTGGTTGTTGACGACCAGCCGCGCCAGGCCGATCTCCGGCATCGCGCGCGTGCCGATGAACAGCGTGACGTTGTCCGGCAGCCGTTCGAGCAGTTCGCGGAACACCGCGAGCACGGCGCGATTGTTGAGCGCCTGGAACTCGTCGAAATACAGATGCACGGCGCGATCGAACTGCGCGAGCCGGCTCGCCGCCCAGTCCGACAGTCGGCGGCGCGTCGCGCGCGGCGAACCGGCTTCCTCGCCGGCGGCGATCGGGCTGTCGTGACCGAGCGATTCGATCAGCGCCTGCAGATGGCCGGCGAAGCGGCGCATGTCGTTGTCGGCCTCGTCGAGCGTCAGCCACGCGGTGATCGCGCCCTGCGCCTCGCCGGCGTGCTTGGCCTGCTGCAGCAGCGTCGACTTGCCGTGGCCGGCCGGCGCCTGGACGACGACCACGCCGTACGGCGGTGCGCGGAACAGCCGCGCCAGCAGTTCATCACGCTGGATCGCGCCGGGATACGAAATCGGCGTGAAGAATTTGTGCGTGAAAACTTCCATCGGTCGTGCGGCAAAGTCCATCGTTTCCGCAGCGTCCTCCCCCGCGAATGCGCTCGTCCGGCGCGCGATCATCGGACTATATCGCAGCGATTCGGCGATTGTTTTGCTGCGTTGCAACGTCGCGGCATGGGATAATTGCGGACGTTCGCCGCGCCGTGACGAGTCGGTCGGCAATCGCCGCCGATATCCGCTCGTCGCGGCCTTCATTTTCCGCTTCGAAACATGCGCCGCAGCGATTTTCAATACGACCTGCCGGAACGGCTGATCGCCCAGTATCCGAGCGCCGAGCGCTCGGCGAGCCGGCTGCTGCACGTCGGCGCGACGCTGGCCGACCGCCGCATCGTCGATCTGCCGGCGCTGCTCGCGCCCGGCGATCTGATCGTATTCAACGATACACGCGTGATCCCGGCGCGGCTGTTCGGCCGCAAGCGCACCGGCGGGCGCGTCGAGGTGTTCGTCGAGCGCGTGCTCGATGCGCATGAATTCCTCGCGCAGCTCGGCGTCAGCAAGACGCCGAAGGCCGGCGGCATCATCGAGATCGGCGACGATCGCCTCACCGTACTCGGCCGCGACGACGACCTGTTTCATCTGCGCTACGACGGCGCTGACGGCGTGATGGCGTTCCTCGAACGCGCCGGCCGCCTGCCGTTGCCGCCGTATATCGGGCATGCGCCGGACAGCGTCGATGCCGAGCGTTACCAGACCGTGTTCGCGCGCGAACCGGGCGCGGTCGCCGCGCCGACCGCCGGCCTGCATTTCGACGAAGCGCTGCTCGCGGCATTGACGGCGCGCGGCATCGAAACCGCGACGCTGACGCTGCACGTCGGCGCCGGCACGTTCCAGCCGGTGCGCGTCGACGATCTGCGCGAACACCGCATGCACGGCGAGCGCTACGCGATCGACGCGAAGCTGTGCGCGCAGCTCGACGCGGCGCGTGCGCGCGGCGGGCGGGTCGTCGCGGTCGGCACGACCGTCACGCGCGCGCTCGAATCGGCGGCGGCGGCGCAGGACCGCGATGCGACGCTGCGGCCGGCGACCGGCGAAACGCATCTGTTCATCACGCCCGGTTATCGCTTCCGCATCGTCGACCGGCTGCTGACGAACTTCCATCTGCCGGAAAGCACGCTGCTGATGCTGGTCTGCGCATACGGCGGCTATGCGCGGATGATGGCGGCGTACCGGCACGCGGTCGCGCAGCGCTACCGCTTCTTCAGTTACGGCGATGCGATGCTGATCGAACCGGCCGACGGCGTCGTCAGATCGTAGGCGCGCGTCGTTCGCCGGCGGCGGACGCCGGACGGACGTCGCGTGGTTCTGGTCGCGGCAGGCGCGGCGCGGGCGGCGGCGGCATCGGCCGGTTGTCGCGGTGCCGGCGCCACGCGCCGAACGGCCAGCGCAGCAGGTTGAACAGGCCGCTGAACACGATCGCGCCGGCGAGCCCGCAGATCAGCGCGTCGAACGACAGCGGCAGGCCCGGCGTGTACGCCATCCAGGTCGCGCGCGCGAGTTCGCGGTCGAGGTGGCGCGACAGATACCAGAGTTTCTGCGGCAGCGTGCCGCGTTCGAGGATCGCCAGGCCCTCGCGCATCGCGATTTCGCGCGCGCGTTCGTGTTCGAGCTGATCGCCGATGCCGTGGATACCGGGCGACGATGCCGCGTGCAGTTCGGCGATCAGCGCATCGAGATCGCCGCCGTAATGTTCGTCGGCATTGCGCTGGTATTCGGCCATGCCGTCGACCAGCGCCTGGTGATAGCCGCCGTAGCGCTGCGTATAGCTGTCGACGAACTGCGGCAGCTGCATCGCCAATGCGAAGCCGACGGCGAACAGCAGGCGGTCGATGATCGCGAGCAGCAGTCTCATGGCGGGCCTCGTCGTGATGGCGGCTTGCGGCAGCGTGCCGGCCGCGCGCCGGGAATACAAGGGGCGCACGGACCTGCTGAATGGCCGTCGAACCACGATGGCCGGTGCCGTGGGACAATGCGCGCCGTTTTCACCGACCGCACCGTTTCGTGAAGTTCGAACTGCTCAGACAATCGGGTGCCGCGCGCCGCGGCCGGCTCACTTTCGAACGGGGGATCGTCGAGACGCCGATCTTCATGCCGGTCGGCACCTACGGCACGGTCAAGAGCGTGACGCCGGAGGAACTGCGCGACGTCGGCAGCCGGATCATTCTCGGCAACACGTTCCACCTGATGCTGCGGCCCGGCGAACAGCTGATCCGCGAGCACTTCGGCAGTCTGCACGGCTTCATGCGCTGGGACGGGCCGATCCTCACCGACTCCGGCGGTTTCCAGGTCTGGTCGCTGTCCGGCCTGCGCAAGATCACGGAGGAGGGCGTGAAGTTCGCATCGCCGATCAACGGCGATCGCATCTTCCTGTCGCCCGAGCGCTCGATCGACGTCCAGCACGCGCTCGGCTCGGACATCATCATGCAGTTCGACGAGTGCACGCCGTATCCGGCGACCGAGAAGCAGGCGCGCCAGTCGATGGAACTGTCGGCGCGCTGGGCGGCGCGCTGCAAGACGCAGCACGCGCGGTTGTCGAACGACCGCTCGCGCCTGCATGCGCTCGCGGGCTCGGCGGGGCAAAGCGACGCTTTGCCTTCTTCCGCCTCGCTTTTCGGCATCGTCCAGGGCGGCATGCACGTCGGCTTGCGCCGCGAATCGCTCGCGAAGCTGCGCGAAATCGGCTTCGACGGCTACGCGGTCGGCGGCCTGTCGGTCGGCGAGCCGGAGGACGAACGGCTCAAGGTGCTCGACGCGGTCGGCCCGGAACTGCCGGCGGAGCGGCCGCATTACCTGATGGGTGTCGGCACGCCGCGCGATCTGGTGCAGGCGGTCGCGCGCGGCATCGACATGTTCGATTGCGTGATGCCGACCCGCAATGCGCGCAACGGCCATCTGTTCACCAGCGAAGGCGTGCTCAAGCTGCGCAACGCGCAATATCGCGACGATCCGCGGCCGCTCGATCCGGCCTGCGGCTGCTACACCTGCCGGAATTATTCACGCGCGTACCTGCATCATCTCGATCGCTGCGATGAAATGCTCGGACCGCGGCTCAACACGATCCACAACCTGCATTACTACCTCGCGCTGATGCAGCGCATCCGCGACGCGATCGAGGACGATCGCTACGAAGCGTTCGCGGCGGCGTTCCTCGCATCGCCCGAAGGCCGCCCGGCACGCTCGAAGATCGCAAGCACCGGAAGCGCGACGTAGTCCGCGAACCTGAAGCACCCCACGAGGCGCTCTTGCAAAAGCGGTCTTCAGTCCTGCAACTCGATCGTCGTCTTCAGCAGTTGCGCGCGATCGGCGTTCGGGCCGACGAGGATTTCCAGTGTGCCCGGCTCGAACACAGGCGACAGGTCGGCGCCAGGGAAGCGCAGTTCGGTTGCCGCGAACGACATGCTTACGGTGCCGCTTGCGCCGGGCGCCAGCGTGATCTTCGCGACGCCGCGCAGTTCGAGCAGCGGCCGCGTGACGCTGGCGACCGGATCGCGCGTGAACAGGAACACGGTTTCTTCCGCGCCGCGGGCGCCGGCGTTGCGCAGATCGACGTGCACGTCGATCCGGCCGGTTTCGCGCACGACGTCCGGCGTGGCGCGCAGATTCGAATAGCTGAATTTTCCGTAGCCGAGGCCGTGCCCGAACGGGTAGAGCGGCGCGTTCGGCACGTCGTGGTATTTGCTCGTGTAGTAGTCGTCGGGATTCGCCGGCCGGCCGCTCGGCCGCTCGCCGAAGAAGATCGGTGCCTGGCCGACCGTGCGCGGCCAGCTGATCGGCGTGCGTCCGCTCGGCGAAACGGCGCCGGTCAGCACGTCGCAGATCGCATTGCCGGCTTCGCTGCCGAGGAACCACGCGGCGACGATCGCGTCGGCTTTTTCGGCGAGCCAGGCAATCGTCAGCGGCCGGCCCGAGAACAGGATCGCGACGACCGGAATGCCGCGCGCGTGCGCGCGTTCGATCGCCGCTTCGGCGAGCGCGCGCTGGCGGCCGGGCAGATCGGGAAACGCGCGGCTCGCCGCTTCGCCGCTCATCGTCGAGCTTTCGCCGAGGCACAGCAGCACCGCGTCGACGTCGTCGCACAGCGCGACCGCATCGGCAATGCCGCTGTCGTCGTCATCGTCGATCGCGACGCCGGCGGCATGACGGATTTCGGTGTCCGGCAGGTTCGCACGCAGGCCGGCGACGACGTCGACGTGCGGCTCGTGTTCGCCGGCGCCCCACCACGGTCCGCGCATCTCGGTCGACGCATCGGCGAGCGGGCCGAGCACCGCGATCCGGCGCGACGGCTTCAGCGGCAGCGTGTCGCGATCGTTCTTCAGCAGGACGATCGCGCGTCGGCCGACGTCGCGCGCGAGGTCGCGGCGCGCGGCGATCGTCGCCGCGTTTTCGTTCGTCGCGCCGCGGCGATACGGATCGTCGAACAGGCCGAGCCGTTCCTTGAGCCGCAACACGCGGCGCACGCTGGTATCGATCTCGGCCATCGTCACGCGGCCCTGTTCGAGCGCGCGCGGCAGGCCTTTGCGATACGCGTCGGCCATCATGTCGATGTCGACGCCGGCTTTCAGCGCGAGCACCGCGGCGTCGGTCAGATCGGCGGCGACGCCGTGCTTGATCAGCTCGCCGATCGCGTTGTAATCGCTGACCAGCACGCCGTCGAAGCCGAGTTCGCCGCGCAGGTAATCGTGCAGCAGCGCCTTGTGCGCGGTCATCGGCACGCCGTTGAGATCGGTGAACGCCGGCATGATCGTCGCGACGCCGGCATCGACCGCGGCGACGAACGCCGGCAGATGGACTTCGCGCAGCGCGCGGTCGGAAATGTCGACCGACGCGTATTCGCGGCCGGCGGTGACCGGCCCGTACGCGCAGAAATGTTTCGCGCATGCGGCGATCGCGTCGGCGCGCGACAGGTCGGCGCTCTGGAAACCGCGGACCTTGGCGCGCGCGACCTGTGACGCGAGCCACGGATCTTCGCCGGCGCCTTAGGCGGTGCGGCCCCAGCGCAGGTCGCGCGAGACGTCGAGCATCGGCGCGAATGTCATCGCCAGGCCCTCGGCGGCCGCTTCGCGCGCCGCCTCGCGCGCGGTCGTCTCCCAGGCCTGCGGATCGAACAGCGCCGCTTCGCCGAGCGGAATCGGGAACAGCGTGCGATGGCCGTGGATGATGTCGAGGCCGATCAGCAGCGGAATGCCGAGCCGCGACTGCTCGACGGCGATCTTCTGCATCTCGTGCGTCGGCCCGGCGCCGATCATGTTCAGCAGGTTGCCGATCGTGCCGTCGCGGATCGCGTCGGTCGAATCGCCGGCGATGATCGGTCCGGTCACCGCGTAGCTCGATGCGGTCATCGTCAGCTGGCCGAGCTTCTCGGCCAGCGTCATCCTGCTGATCAGCGTTTCGATCCGGCTCACGGCGAACGGTCCTCGTGGCAATGTGCGGTTCATCATAGTGCGTTAAAGCTGAATTCCTGCAGAGGCCGACGCGTCGCGCACGTCACGCGCAAAGCGGTTCACAATCGGAAAAACAAGCAAGCCCGATCGGGCCGGATACGAAAAGGAGTGACGGCATGACGCCAGCGGCACTGGCAGCACTGGACGACGACGCATTGATCGATGCGGTCCAGCGGCAGACGTTCCGCTTCTTCTGGGACGGCGCGCATCCGGCGAGCGGCCTCGCGCCGGACCGCCGCACGACGCGCGACGAAGCGGTCGACGATCTGATCGCGATCGGCGGCAGCGGTTTCGGCGTGATGGCGCTGATCGTCGCCGCCGAACGCGGCTGGGTGACGCGCGACGCGGCGGTCGAACGGCTGAAGCGGATGCTCGACGTGCTCGCGCGCGCGACCTGTTATCACGGCGCGTATCCGCATTTCATGAACGGCGCGAGCGGCGCGACGATTCCGTTCGGTCGCAAGGACGACGGCGGCGATCTCGTCGAGACCTCGCTGCTGTTCCAAGGCCTGCTGTGCGCGCGCCAGTATTTCGATCGCGACACGCCGGCGGAAACGTCGGTCCGTGATGTCATCACCTGGTTGTGGCGCGACGTCGAATGGGACTGGTACACGCAGGGCGGCCGCAAGCTGCTGTACTGGCACTGGAGCCCGAACAACGGCTGGGCGCTCGATCACGAGATCCACGGCTGGAACGAATGCCTGATCGCCTACGTGCTCGCGGCATCGTCGCCGACGTACGCGATCGATCCGCTCGTCTATCACCGCGGTTATGCCGCCGGCCGCGATTTCATCAACGGCAAGTCGTATCACGGCATCGAACTGCCGCTCGGCCAGCCGTACGGCGGTCCGCTGTTCTTCGCGCATTATTCGTTCTGCGGGCTCGATCCGCGCGGCCTGAAGGACCGCTACGCCGACTACTGGGATTTGAATTGCCGGCACGTGCGGATCAACCGCGCGCACTGCATCGCCAATCCCGGCGGCTACAAGGGTTACGGCGAATCCTGCTGGGGCCTGACCGCGAGCGACGACCACGCCGGTTACGGTGCGCACGCGCCCGACAACGACAACGGCACGATCTCGCCGACCGCCGCGCTCGCCAGCCTGCCGTACGCGCCGGCCGAAGTGATGCGGGCGCTGCGGCATTTCCTGACCGCGTACGGCGAGCGGATCTGGCAACGCTACGGTTTCGTCGATGCGTTCAACGAGCAGCACGACTGGGCGGCCGACACGTTTCTCGCGATCGACCAGGGACCGATCGTCGTGATGATGGAGAACCATCGCAGCGGCCTGCTGTGGAAACTGTTCATGAGCGTTCCCGAAGTGCGGGCCGGTCTGCGCAGGCTCGGGTTCTCCAGCCCACATTTCGATGCGAAGGCGTAAAACGTGAGCGGCGATCTGCAGGACTGGATCGACTGCGAATTTCGCTACGCGGCGACGGCGATGCTGCGCAGCGTGTCGGCGGTCGATCTCGTCCAGCAGCGGCCGGGCTTCGCGCAGACGGTGCGGCCGGCGCGCGGTTCGATCATCGCCTCGCCGGTGCCGGGCGCCTACGATCCGGACCCCGATTATTTCTTCCACTGGTTTCGCGATTCGGCGGTGGTCGTCGAAGCGCTGCGGATGCTCGTCGAAGCGCGCGCGATCGGTGACGAGGCGTATGCGCATTTCGCCGATTTCATTGGCTTCAGCCGCTCGCTGAGCGCGCTCGACGGGCGCGCGCTGGTCGCGGATTCGCGCTGGCGCGACGCCGTCGCCGCCGATTTCACGCAGTTCGTGCGCGACGATGCCGAGCTGTCGCAGGTGCACGGCGCGGCGCTCGTCGCCGAGACGCGCGTCAATCCGGACGGCCGTCTCGACATCTCGAAATGGGCGCGTCCGCAGCACGACGGCCCGCCGCTGCGCGCGCTCGCGGTGCTGCGCTGGCTCGCGCGGATCGCGCCCGACGCGGCGACCGCCGCCGAAGCCGCCGCGCTCGTCGGCGACGATCTCGCGTTCACGGCCGCGCACTGGCGCACGCCGTCGTTCGACATCTGGGAGGAGGAGCGCGGCCTGCATTACTACACGCTGCGCGTCAGCGCCGCCGCGCTCGACGAAGGCGCGCAGTGCTTGCGCGCAAACGGCGATCACGAGACGGCGCAGCGCTATCGCGACGAAGCGGCGACGATCCTGCGGACGCTCGACGGCTACTGGCTGGCGGATGTCGGTCATTACCGCTCGCGCGTGCTCGACGGCGGCGCGCGTTCGGCGAAGGAACTCGATATCGCGGTGATCCTCGCGGCGATTCACGCGGCGCCCGACGCGCCGGCCGGCGCTGCGCATTCGGCCGCCGATCCGCGGATGCACGCGACGCTCGCGCGGCTCGAAGCGCTGTTCGACGCGGCGTATCCGATCAACCGCGCGCGCGCGGAAGATCGTGGCGTGGCGATGGGCCGCTACGATGGCGATGTCTATTACTCCGGCGGCGCGTATTACTTCTCGACGCTCGGCGCCGCCGAATTCTGCTATCGCGCGGCGCGGACGAGCGCGGATCGTCATGCGTGGCTCGCGCGCGGCGACGGTTTTCTCGAAACGGTGCGCGCGTACACGCCGGCGAGCGGCGAGTTGTCCGAGCAGTTCGACCGGCGCGACGGCCGCCAGACCTCGGCGCGCCATCTGGCGTGGAGCTATGCCGCGTTCATTTCGTGCGTGGCGGCGCGCCGGCAGGCGATGGCGGACCGCGCATGAGCGTGGCGCCGGAAGTGCGCGCGACCGCCGCCGCGGTCACGGTGCGGCCGGGCTTCGTCCGCCAGCTCGCGCTGATGATCGCCGCGTGGCGCGCGTCGGGTTCCGGCCGGACCATCGTCCGGCGGATGCTGGTGATCGTCGTCGTCATCGCCGCGACGGTCTACGGCCAGATCCGTCTCAACCAGTGGAACAAGCCGTTCTTCGATGCGCTGTCGCGGCGCGACATCAACGATTTCCTCGTCCAGCTCGGCGTGTTCGTCATCATCGTCGGCTCGCTGCTCGCGCTCAACGTCACGCAGCGCTGGTCGGTCGAGAATCTGAAGATCGAATTGCGCCGCGGCCTCGTGCAGGACCTGATCGCGCACTGGATGATGCCGCGCCGCGCGTACTGGCTGTCGCATTCCGGGCCGATGGGCGTCAATCCCGACCAGCGCATGCACGAGGACGCGCTGAAGTTCTGCGACCTGACCGCCGATCTCGGCGTCGGCCTGTTCCAGGCGACGATCCTGTTCGGCAGTTTCGCCGGCATCCTCTGGTCGCTGTCGAGCGATTTCACGATGCGCGTCGCCGGCGCCGATTACGTCGTGCCCGGCTACATGCTGTGGGCGGCGCTGCTGTACGCCGGCCTCGGTTCGCTGCTGAGCTACGGCGTCGGCCGCAATCTGATCCACCGCAACGCCGAGCG
>DASSVA010000345.1:0-4882 GCA_035706385.1 Solimonas sp.
CGCGAATCGTCGATCGCGCGCGCAAGCTCGAAGCCGAGCTCGGCACGGCGGCGCCCGGCCGCGGACCTGGCCTGCGCAAAGGGCTCGGCCACCTGGCGCGACGCGCGCGGCTGACCAGCGCGGCGATCGCGTTCTGCATCGGCTGCGCGCTGCTGATCAGCAGCGTGATCGTCGTGCTGTTCGTCGGCACGTTCTCGCGCTGGAATCTCGCGCCGGTCATCGCCGGCCTGTTCATCCTGTCGGTGCTGTCGCTGATCGGCGGCCTGCTGTGTTTCCTGCGCGAGATCCAGCTCGCGACGCGCTATCTGCGCATCGGCGAGCTGGAGCCGGAACAGAAAGTGCCGGCGGCGCAGGTGGTGCGAACGCAGCGCGGCCAGCCGACGGACTGAAGCGCCTAGGGAAACTCTGAAGAAGTGTCGCGAGCGAAGGCAGATCGCGCGAGGACGGAGCGCAGAAGCCGCAGCGTACATAGAAGTACGTGAGGACGTCGAGCACCGCCCTCGTGCGAGCTGTCGAGCCCAGCAGCTTATTCAGAGTTTCCCTAGAGATCGCGCAGCAGCGCGTTGATGCCGACCTTCTTGCGCGTGCCTTCGTCGACGCGCTTGACGATCACCGCGCAATTCAGGTTGTACTTGCCGCCGTTTTTCGGCAGCGAGCCGGCGACGACCACTGCGCCGGCCGGAACGCGACCGTACGAGACGGTGTCGGCGTCGCGATCGTAGATCGGCGTCGACTGGCCGATGAACACGCCCATCGAAATGACCGCGCCTTTTTCGACGATCACGCCTTCGACGATTTCCGAACGCGCGCCGATGAAGCAGTCGTCCTCGATGATCGTCGGCGAGGCCTGCAGCGGTTCGAGCACGCCGCCGATGCCGACGCCGCCGGACAGGTGGCAGTTCGCGCCGATCTGCGCGCACGAGCCGACCGTCGCCCAGGTGTCGACCATCGTGCCGCGACCGACGTAGGCGCCGATGTTGACGTACGACGGCATCAGGATCGCGTTCGGCGCGATGAACGAGCCCTTGCGCACCGCCGCCGGCGGCACGACGCGCGCGCCCTGTTCGACGAATTCCTTCGCGCTCCAGCTCGCGAACTTCAGCGGCACCTTGTCGTAACCGAGCAGACCGCCCATCTCGACCGGCGCGTTGTCGTGCAGGCGGAAATACAGCAGCACGGCCTTCTTCAGCCATTCGTTGACCTGCCAGCCGGGTGCAGTCGGCTCGGCGACGCGCGCGGCGCCGGAATCGAGCAGCGCGATCGCGCTCTCGATCGCCGTGCGGGTTTCACTGTTGTTCCTGTCGAAGTTCTCGCGCGTTTCCCAGGCGGTTTCGATCTGCTGCTGAAGTGTGGTCATGATCCTGATTTGGTCTTTTGATCTTGGAATGCCCGCGCGATACCGCATGAAGCCATCGTCGCGAGCAGGGCCGAGGTCGCGGCGGCGGCGCACAGCCGTACTAGTGTACGGCGAGCACCACCGTTGCGAGATCGGCCCGCGCAGTAGATGGATTCATGCGGTATCCCGATCCAGCGTGCGCACCAGCACTTCACGCAGGTCGTGCAGGGTGCCGTCGTCGACGATCGGCCGGTGCATGCGGTCGGTGACGTAGAACACGTCCTCGGCGCGCTCGCCGATCGTGCCGATCTTCGCGGCATTGAGCAGGATGCCGCGCTTCTGGAACACGCGGCCGATGATCGACAGCAGGCCCGGCTGGTCGGCCGTCACCAGTTCGAGGATCGTCCGGCCGCGCGTTTCGTCCTGGCTGAAATGCACGTTGGTCGGCGTGTTGAAATGCCTGAGGCGCTGCGAGGCGCGGCGGTTGACGTCGATCGTCGAGACTTCCGGATCGCTCAGCACCTTGCGCAGCGCGGTGCGGATTTCCTCGAAGCGCACCGGCTGCGTGATCGGCGTGTTGTCGCCTTCCATCACGACGTACGAATCGAGCACGAAGCCGTCGCCGGTCGTGTGCAGCCGTGCATCGAGGATGTTCAGGCCGAGCCGCGCGAGCACGCCGGTCGACAGGCCGAACAGGTGATCGCGATCGCGCGTGTAGATGAACACGCTGGTGCCGCGCCCGCCGATCGTCGCGACCAGCACCAGCGGCAGATCGCGTTCCTGTGCGGCCATGATCGCCGGCAGATGCCATGCCAGTTCCTCCGGCGACTGACGCACGAAGTAATCGTCCTCGAAGCGTTTCCATTCGGCTTCGGCGCGCTCGGCACCGATGCCCTGCACGGCGAGCAGCGCGAGCGCCTTGCCGCGGATTTCGCTGCCGCGTTCCTCGGCCTGCAGCGGATTGTCTATGCCGCGATCGAACGAGCGCGCCGCGAGGTTGTACAGCTCCTTGAGCAGCGAATCGCGCCAGGCGTTCCACAACGCCGGATTGGTGCCGCGGATGTCGGCACAGGTCAGCAGGTACAGGTAATCGAGGCGCTGGCGGCTGCCGACCGTGCGCGTGAACTCGGCGATCACCGCATCGTCGCTGAGATCCTGTTTCTGCGCCGTCAGCGACATCAGCAGGTGGCTCTTGACCAGCCAGCGCACCAGCGCCGCGTCGCCGTGCGACAGACCGTGGTCGAGGCAGAAGCGTTCGGCCTCTTCGGCGCCGATGTCGGAATGATCGCCGCCACGGCCCTTGGCCATGTCGTGCCAGAACGCGGCGAGGTACAGCAGCTCCGGCTTGGCGAGGCGGTCCATCACCTGGCTGCAGAACGGCAGTTCCTGGCGGAAGCGCTGCATCGCGAAGCGGCGCGCGTTGCGCACCACGTACAGGATGTGCTCATCGACCGTCAGCGTATGGAACAGGTCGTACTGCATCAGGCCGACGATGTGCGCGAATGCCGGCAGATAGTGGCCGAGCACGCCGTAGCGGTTCATCCGCCGCAGGTTGCGCGTCAGGCCGCGGCCTTCGCGGAACATCTCCATGAACAGCGTGCGTGCCTGCACCGACTGGCGCACCGCGTCGTCGATCAGGCGGCCGTCGCGCAGGATCAGGCGCAGCGTCTGCGCGCGGATGCCCTCGATCTTCGGGTGCTGCTGCAGCAACAGGAAGATTTCGATCAGCGCCGACGGCTGGCGCTGGAACACGTCTTCGCCGCGCACCTCGATATAGCCGCCGCGGACCTGGAAGCGCGCGTTCAGCGCGATCGGCTCGGCGCCGGACTGCGGCTCGATGATCGCTTCCTCGAACAACTGCAGCAGCATGTCGTTGAGGCACGACAGCGACTTGATCGTGCGGTAATACAGCTGCATGAACTGCTCGACCGCGCGGTTGTGATCGCCGTCCTCGTAGCCGAACAGTTGCGCGACCTTGATCTGATGGTCGAACAGCAGGCGGTCCTCGTGGCGGCCGGTCAGCATGTGCAGCGCGAAGCGCACGCGCCAGAGGAAATCCTGGCCGGCGAACAGTTCGTCGCATTCCTGCTTGGTGAGAAAGCCGCGTTCGCGCAGTTCGGCCAGCGTCTGCGCGCCGAAATAGCGCTTCGTGACCCAGCCGATCGTGTGGATGTCGCGCAGGCCACCCGGCGATTCCTTGACGTTCGGTTCCAGCTTGTAGCCGGTGTCGTCGTATTTGCGGTGGCGGTTCTGCTGCTCGGCCTTCTTGGCTTCGAAGAACGCCTTGACCGGCCAGATTTTGTCCGGCGTCAGCGCCGCCTGCATCGCGCGGAACAGCTCCGCGTCGCCGGTCAGCAGCCGCGCTTCGAGCAGGTTGGTGATGACGGTGATGTCCTTGCCGGCCTCGTCTACGCATTCTTCGACGGTGCGCGCGCTCTGGCCGACTTCCAGGCCGATGTCCCAGCCGAACGCCGTCATCTGCTCGAGCGCGGTGCGATGCGTCTCCAGTGCGCCATCACGGTGCAGCAGCAGGATGTCGATGTCCGAATGCGGCAGCAGTTCGCCGCGGCCGTAGCCGCCGACCGCGACCAGCGCCAGGCCGCTCGCCGATTCCGGCAGGAACTTCTGCCAGGACGTGCGCAGCACTTCGTCGACCAGATGCGAGCGCGCGTGGACCAGCGAATCGGCCGGCATGCCTTCGTGGAACAGGCTGCGCAGGCGTTCGCCGCCCCAGTTCAGCGTGTCGCGGAACGCCGCGATCGAATGACCGCCCTGCGCGAGGCGCGAGCGGATCCGGTGCGCGCTGAAGATGCCGGCGGCCTCTTCGTCCGCCAGGTCGATTTCCGCGCCCATCAACTGACCTGCCGCGCAGCGGCGCCGATGTCCCTCGCCCCCGCAGGGGGAGAGGGGGGAACCGTCCGCGGAGCGGACAGTGGGGTGAGGGGCACCCCGAAATTCGCGAGCAGCGCACGGGATGCGGTGAAAAAAAGCGTGTTCAAACCTACATCGCCCCGTCGCGCAGCGTCAGCACTTCGTAACCGTCGCGGGTCACGAGCACGGTGTGCTCCCACTGCGCCGACAACGAATGATCCTTGGTGACGACGGTCCAGCCGTCCGGCAGCAGTTTCACGTCGGCCTTGCCGCCGTTGATCATCGGTTCGATCGTGAAGGTCATGCCTTCGACCAATTCAAGACCCGTGCCAGCGCGGCCGTAATGCAGCACCTGCGGATCTTCGTGAAAGATCCGGCCGATGCCGTGCCCGCAGTATTCGCGGACCACCGAGAAGCCGCGCGCCTCGGCGTATTTCTGGATCGCCGCGCCGATATCGCCGAGCCGCGTGCCGGGACGCACCAGCCTGATGCCTTCGATCATCGCCTCGTGCGTCGTTTCGGCGAGACGGCGGGCGAGGATGCTCGGCTCGCCGACGTAGAACATGCGGCTGGTGTCGCCGTGAAAGCCGTCCTTGATGACGGTGATGTCGACATTGACGACGTCGCCTTTCTTCAACACCTTCGGGCCCGGGATGCCGTGGCAGACGATGTGGT
>DASSVA010000346.1:0-4477 GCA_035706385.1 Solimonas sp.
GAAAGAAAAACTCTGGACGCGGGACTGGTTCGCGGCGCTCGCGTTCGCGCTCGTGTTCGCGGTCCTGGCCTACGGCGTGTTCGCCGACAGCTTCCAGTCGCTGGAACGCTACACCTACGACCTCGGCGTGCGCTCGCGCGACCGTGCACCGTCCGACCGCATCGCGATCGTCGCGATCGACGACGAATCGATCCGCAACCTCGGCCGCTGGCCGTGGCCGCGCACGCTGCAGGCGCAACTGCTCGACAAGCTGCATGCCGGCGGCGCGCGCGTCGTCGCCAACACCGCGCTGTATCTGGAAGCAGAATCCAATGCCAGCGCCGCGGCCGTCCAGGCGATCGCCGCCGATCTCGAAAAATCGCCGTTGAACCGGCAGATCCCCGCCGAGATCGAGACCTTCGGCGTGATGCTCGATGACGGCGCCGCCAAGGATTCGCGGCTGGCCGGCATCGCCCGCTCGTACCGCGATTCGGCGCTCGCGCACGACTACGCGAAACTGATGCGGGCGCTGATCACGCGTCTGCAGGCGGCCGGCCAGGACGGCGACGCGGCCGACGCGGCGCTCGGCAAATCGCTCGCCGACGACAAGGTCGTGCTGCCGATGATCTTCGCGCTCGGCCGGCCGCAGGGCCGGCCCGACGCACCGCTGCCCGACTACGTCCGCCGCAACGCGCTGACCAACATCCACGATCGCGTCGGCGCGCGCGCCGACGGCGAGATGCCGCTGCCGGCGCAGTCCGTGCAAGTGCCGATCGCCGCGCTCGGCGCGCGGACGCTCGCGATCGGCCATCTCAACGTCACGCCGGACGTCGACGGCGCCGTGCGCTACGAGCCGCTGGTCGTGCAGTACTACGACGAGTTCTATCCGTCGCTGTCGCTGATGCTGGCGGCGCGCGCGCTGAACCTGAAGCCGGCCGACATCGAGGTGCGTCTCGGCGAAGGCGTCCGCCTCGGCGGGCTCGACATTCCCACCACACCATCGCTGCGCATGTACACACAGTTCTACGCCGATCGTGACGGCAAGCCGGCGTTTCCGGTCGACTCCGCATACGACGTGCTGTCCGGCAAGCTGCCGCTGGCGCGCTACAAGGACAAGATCGTGCTGGTCGGCACCACCGCGGCCGGTACCGGCGACAGCTTCGCGACGCCGGTCTCGGCGTCGACCGCGCCGGTCGTGACGCTCGCGCACAGCGTTTCCAGCCTGCTGCAGGGCGATTACTTCACGCGTCCGCCGTGGGCACTGTGGGCGGAGCTCGGCGTGTTCGCCGTGTTGCTGCTCTATCTCGCGTTCGTCGTGCCGCGGCTCAAGGCGACGCTGGCCGCCGTCGCCAGCCTGGCGCTGATCGTCGCGCTGATCGGCACGCAGCTCGGCCTGATGATCGGCAACGGCCTGTGGCTGCCGCTGACGATCGCCGCCGTGTTTGTCGCGCTCGGCCACGCGTTCATGACGGTGAAGAAGTTCAACTTCACCGAGCGCCTCAAGCAGACCAGCGAAGTCGAGAGCGCCGAATCGAACCGCATGCTCGGTCTCGCGTTCCAGGGCCAGGGCCAGCTCGACATGGCGTTCGAGAAATTCCGCCGCGTGCAGCCGGTCGACGACCGCCTGCTCGACCTGATCTACAACCTCGCGCTCGACTTCGAGCGCAAGCGCCAGTTCAACAAGGCCGAGTCCGCGTACCAGTACATCGCCGGCTTCAACAAGGAATTCCGCGACGTGCCGCAGAAGCTGTCGCGCGCGAAGAAGCTGTCGGAGACGGTCATCCTCGGCGGCGGCGCCTCGCATCCGGGCGGCACGCTGGTGCTCGACGCGACGCAGCAGCTCGAAAAGCCGATGCTCGGCCGCTACCAGGTCGAGAAGGAGCTCGGCAAAGGCGCGATGGGTATCGTCTACATGGGCCGCGACCCGAAGATCGGCCGCCAGGTCGCGATCAAGACGATGGCGCTGTCGCAGGAATTCGAACCCGACGAACTGGCCGGCGTGAAAGCGCGCTTCTTCCGCGAGGCCGAGACCGCAGGCCGCCTCGCGCACCCGCATATCGTCGCGATCTACGATGCCGGCGAGGAACACGATCTCGCCTACATCGCGATGGAGTTCATCCGCGGCTTCGATCTGACGCGGCATACCAAGGCCAGCAACCTGCTGCCGGTCGCCGAAGTGCTGCGGCTGACCGCCGACGCCGCCGACGCGCTGCATTACGCGCACGCCAACGGCATCGTCCATCGCGACATCAAGCCGGCGAACATGATGCTGATCGAAACCACGCGCTCGCTGAAGCTGATGGACTTCGGCATCGCGCGCATCACCGATTCGAGCAAGACCAAGACCGGCATGGTGCTCGGCACGCCGAGCTACATGTCGCCGGAACAGCTCGCCGGCCGCAGGGTCGACGGCCGCTCCGACCTGTTCTCGCTCGGCGTCACGTTCTACCAGCTGTTGACCGGCACGCTGCCGTTCCAGGCCGAATCGATGGCGACGCTGATGTTCAAGATCGCCAACGAGCCGCATGCGCCGCCACTGACGCTGCGCCCCGATCTGCCGCCGGACATCGACCACATCATCGGCCGCATGCTGCAGAAGGACCCGGCGCAGCGTTACGCCGACGGCGCCGAGCTGGCCGCGGCCTTGCGCAAGGCGCTGGCCTCGCTCGGCGGCTGAAGCGATGGCGCTCAAGGGCAAGCTCGCGACTGCGCTGCTCACCGATCCCGGTCTGGTGCGCGGCAACAACGAGGACGCGGTCAGCGAAGACGCCGACATCGGCCTGCTCGTGCTCGCCGACGGCATGGGCGGTTACAACGCCGGCGAGATCGCCAGCGGCATCGCCGTGACCAGCGTCATCGACGCCGCGCGCCGGGAATGGCCGCTGCTGAAACATGGCAGCGTCGATCCGGCCAGCGGCTACAGCGTCGAGGCGCTGATGCTGAAAGGCGCGATCGAAGCCGCCCACTCGGCGATCCATCATGTCTCGAAGACCCAGCCGCAATGTGCCGGCATGGGCACGACCATCGTCGTCGCGGTGCTGCACGACGACCGCATCGCCGTCGCCTACGTCGGCGACTCGCGGCTGTACCGGCTGCGTCATGGCCGGCTCGAACAGATCACCCGCGATCATTCGCTGCTCGAAGAACTGATCGCGCGCGGCCATTATTCGCGCGAGGACGCCGAGCGCATCGTCCGCAAGAACATCGTCACGCGCGCGCTCGGCGTCGAACCCGAAGTGCAGGTCGACCTGATCGAGGACACGGTCGAGGTCGACGATCTGCTGTTGCTGTGCTCCGACGGCCTCAGCGACATGGTCGACGACGAGACGATCGGCTTAACACTGAAAAGGTACGCTGCTAATCTCGAAACGGCGGCGCAGCGACTGGTCGAACTCGCCAACGCCGGCGGCGGCAAGGACAATATTTCGGTCGTGCTGGCGCGGGCCGACGCCTCGTTTGCGCGCGGCCGCCGCTGGTATGAACGTCTGATGGAATGGTTCTGAAGGAATTTATGGGCAAGCTCATCGTGACCGACGGCAACGGCCAGGTGCGGGATTTCGCGCTGACCAAGGAGCGCGTCAGCATCGGCCGCCACCCCGACAACGACATCGCGCTCAACGACAAGGCCGTGTCCGGACGGCACGCGGTGGTCATCTCCATTCTCAAGGACGCGTTCCTCGAGGATCTGAATTCGACCAACGGCACACTGGTCAACGGCCGCAGCATCACCAAGCATCCGCTGAGCCACGGCGACGAAATCGCGATCGGCCGCAACAAGCTGCGATACGAAACGGAAGACGGCGGCGACGATTTCGAGAGGACCATGGTCCTCAAGCCGGCGCAGTTCGACGTCGCGTTCGAATCGCAGGTCCAGGCCGCGACCGCCTCGACGCCGACACCGAGCACCGCCAAGCCACTGCTCGGCAAGCTGCGCGTGGTCAGCGGCCAGAACGCTGGCAAGGAACTCGAACTGTCGAAAGCGCTGACGACGATCGGCAAGCCCGGCGTGCAGGTCGCCGCGATCACGCGCCGCGCCGACGGCTATTACATCGTCCACGTCGGCGGCGAGACCGGCACCAAGCGCGCGCTCGTCAACGGCACCGAGATCAGCACGCATGCGCGCAAGCTCAATCCCGGCGACACGATCGAGCTGCTCGGCACGCAGATGAGCTTCGTCACGCTCTGAGCCGCGCTTCGGCGGCGCCGTGCGCGCCGCCGCGTCGCTCTATCGGCCGCCGTGCGCCGAGCGCAGTGCGCCGGCGGATTGCATGCCGGGCAGATAGCGGTAATGCACACGCTGCGTCAGCCCGCAGAACAGTTCGTACGCGAGCGTGCCGGCGTGCGTCGCGACTTCCTCGGCCGGTAAACCTGGCCCCCACAGCCGCACCGGATCGCCGACCGCGGCATCCGGCACCTTGCGCAGATCGACCGTCAGCATGTCCATCGACACGCGGCCGGCGAGCGGCACGCGCTGGCCGCCGACGATCACCGGCGTGCC
>DASSVA010000347.1:0-5584 GCA_035706385.1 Solimonas sp.
GACGATTCCGGAAAGCGGCAAGAGCTGGAACATCGACGAAGTCGGCACCGCGCATTACGGCATGGTCGCCGACTACGTCGAGGAGATCCGCCTCGAAGGCGGACGCGAAGGGCTCGACGCGCTGTACAACTCGGCCGAGGCGTATATCCGGATGTGGGAGAAGACGGTCAACCGTTAAGGCAGCCGTCTTCGGGGCCGTTCACACCGCGGCGACGGGTGTGAACGGCCTTTGCCGTTTCTGGCGGATCGATCGTGAATAGAACGGGAGCGATGATGCAAATGCGCCGGATCGTCGGTGCCGGGCTGCCGATGCTGCTGTTGCCGGCCGCCGCGCACGCGCATTCGTTCGGCCGCATCTACAACCTGCCGGTGCCGTTCTGGATGTATGCGTACGGCGCGGCCGGCGCGCTGCTGCTGTCGTTCATCGTCGTCGGTTACTTCGTCAGCGCCGGCGATGCGCAGACGCCGAAGCCGCCGCGCGACATCAGCGATCATCTGCGGCCTTTGCGCCGCATTCTGCCGGCGCTGCGGGTCGTCAGCGTCTGCACGCTGCTGCTGTGCATCGTCACCGGCCTGTTCGGCAGCCGCGATCCGTATCGCAACTTCAACATGACCTTCTTCTGGGTCCTGTTCCTGCTCGGCTTCAGCTATTTCAGCGCCATTTTCGGCGATCTCTACGCCGTGCTGAATCCGTGGCAATGCCTGACGCGTGCGATCGCGCGCCGCTGGCCGGCCTATGCGCGCGGCCGCGTGCGGTATCCGCCGGCGCTCGCGTACTGGCCGGCGCTGGTGTTCTACATGGTGCTGATCTGGGTCGAGCTGTTCGCGCATGTGCAGCCGGCGCTGCTCGCGAAACTGCTGCTGGCGTGGACCGCGACCAGTCTCGCCGGCGTCTGGTGGGTCGGCGCCGCCGCGTGGTTCCGCTATTGCGACTTCCTCGCCGTGTTCCTGCGGCTGATCGCGCGCATGGCGGTGATCGATTACCGGCCGGCGCAGCGCGAAGGCGAACGCGGCCGCGTGTTGCTGCGCGCGCCGTTCACCGGCCTGCTGCAGCAGCGCGCCGAGCACGGCAGCCTGCTGGTGTTCGCGCTGTTCATGCTGTCGTCGACGGCGTTCGACGGTCTGCGCGCGACGATCCCCTGGTACAAGCTGTTCTGGACCGACGAGACCGGCCTGCTGACGCCGCTGGTCGGCAAGCCGCCGATCTACGCGTTCGCGCAGCTGCGGCCGTGGTATCTGGCGTACGAGACGACGTGGATGCTGCTGTCGCCGTTCCTGTATCTGGCCGTCTACCTCGTGTTCGTCGCGCTCGCCAGGCTCGTCACGCGCAGCCGTCGCAGTCTGCGCGAACTGGCGCTGGCGTTCGCGTTCTCGCTGCTGCCGATCGCACTGGTCTACAACATCACGCACTACTACACGCTGATGCTGACGCAGGGCGTCAAGATCGTCAGCCTGCTGTCCGATCCGTTCGGCTGGGGCTGGAACCTGTTCGGCACCGCGCAATTGCTGCGCGCGCCGATCCTGCCGGCAATGGGCACCGTCTGGCACACGCAGGTCGGACTGATCCTGTTCGGCCACATCGTCAGCGTTTACCTCGCGCACGTCGAAGCGCTGCGCGTGTTTCCGACGCGCGGCCAAGCAGTGGTCAGTCAGCTGCCGATGCTGGTGCTGATGATGCTGTTCACGATCGCCGGCCTGTGGATCCTGCTGCAGCCGATCTCGCCCGGCATGTGACGCGGCCGGACGCCGCGCCGCGCCGCGGTCGCAAGGCCCGGCCGCGACCGCGCGCTACTCGACCTTGGTGACGACGCCGTCCTTGATCGCGACGAGTCCGTCCATCTTCTTGCCGTTGCCGTCGCACTTGATGCGGATGTTGACGGCGCCGTCGTCGGCGACCGACTTGGTGCTCGCGGCGCACGATTTCGGCAGCTTGGCGAGGAACTGGTCCGCCTGCGCGAGATCCTTGGGATTGGCGTCGGCGGCGTGCGCCGGCAGCCATGCCGCGACGCCCGCCGCGATCGCCAGCAGCCCGGCGAGGGATCCGATATTGCGTTTCATGAAGGCCTCCTTACGTTGTCGTTTCGCGAAGTCGTGAAGCGCCGTATTGTCGCGAGCTTAGCTGAAGCCGCGCCGTACCGGGCCGGTGCGCTTGAGTCCGACTCACCTCCTGCAAGTGGACGGGGTCGCGCGCGCGCGCCTCGCTTACAGTCGGCGCACTCACGAATGCAGGGAGACGGACAGGATGGCGACGGCACTCAAGCCCGGCGCGCGCTTCAAGAGCGCGGTATGCGAAACGCAGGTCATGGTCGTGAAAGCGCCGGCCGGCGAACACGATCTGCGCTGCGGCGGCGCCGCGATGATCGCGCCGACCGCGACCGGTGCCGGCGAACCCGATGCGGCGCTGGCCGGCGGCACGCTGATCGGCAAGCGCTACGTCAATGCTGACGAGTCGCTGGAACTGCTGTGCACCAAAGGCGGCAAGGGCACGCTGAGCGTCGACGGCACGCCGCTCGAAGTGAAGCAGGCCAAGCAGCTGCCGTCGTCGGACTAAAGTTGCAAGGCGTGAGTCGAGCGGCGTGAGGCGTGCGGCAGATTCGGTTCGGCGCGCGCACACGTCTTTTCGGCTTTTCGCACCTCACGCCTCATTCCTCACGCCTTACGCCTCACGATATGAACATCTCGACCATCCTCGACATGGCCGCCGAAGCGTTCGGCGACCGCGTCGCCGTCGTTTGCGGCGGACAGCGTTACACCTATGCCGAGCTGCGCGACTGCGCGTTGCGCGCGGCCGCGCACATCAAGGCGTCGGGCGCGGCCTATGTCGCGCTGCTCGATACCGCGAGCCCGGCGGCGCCGGTCGCGATCTACGCGAGCGCCTACGCCGCGGTGCCGTACGTGCCGCTGAACTACCGCCTGACGGCACCGGAACTGAACGAACTGGCCGAGCGCGTCGCGCCGGCGATGCTGATCACGACGCCCGATTACGCGAAGCTGCTGACGCCGCGCGACGATCTGACGCTGATCATGCGCGACGACTTCCTGAACCTGGCGGACGCCGGCGGCGAACCGCCGCAGCCGTCCGACGATCCGCGCGACATCGCCGTGCAACTGTTCACCAGCGGCACGACCGGCAAGCCGAAAGCGGCGATCCTGCGTCACGAGAACCTGATGTCGTACATCGTCGGCACCGTCGAGTTCGGCGCGGCCGACGAGGACGATGCGATCGTCGTCACCGTGCCGCCGTACCACATCGCCGGCATCTCGGCGGTGCTCAGTTCGACGTACGCGTGCCGGCGCATGGTGCTGCTCGCCAACTTCGAGCCGCGCGCGTGGCTCGCGGCGATGCGCGACGAGCGCGTCAGCAACGCGTTCCTCGTGCCGACGATGCTGAGCCGCATCGTCGATCATCTCGTCGACAGCGGCGAGGCGCCGAACCTGCCGGCGCTGCGCGCGCTCGCGTACGGCGGCGGCAAGATGCCGCTGACGACGATCGCGCAAGCGATGCAGCTGTTCCCGGCCGTCGATTTCACGAACGCCTACGGCCTCACCGAAACCAGTTCGACGATCGCCGTGCTCGGTCCGGACGATCACCGCGCCGCCGCGGCGAGCCGTGATCCGGCCGTGCAGCGCCGTCTCGCATCGGTCGGCAAGCCGGCCGCCGTCGAAATCCAGATCCGCGACGACGACGGCACAGTGCTCGGTGCCGAGCAAGCCGGCCTGGTGTTCGTGCGCGGTCCGCAGGTGTCCGGCGAATACCTGTCGCTCGGCAGCCAGCTCGATGCCGACGGCTGGTTCCCGACCAAGGATCGCGGTTATCTCGACGCCGACGGTTATCTGTTCCTCGACGGTCGCGCCGACGACGTCATCGTCCGCGGCGGCGAGAACATCTCGCCGGGCGAGATCGAGGATGTGCTGCTCGGACATGCGGCGGTCGCCGACGTCGCCTGCGTGGCGATGCCCGACGAGCAGTGGGGCGAAGCGGTCGCCGCCGCGGTCGTGCTGCACCCCGGCGCCGGCGTCAGCGCGCAGGAATTGCAGGAACTGGTCAAGGGCCGGCTGCGCTCGTCGCGCGTGCCGCAGCGCATCGTCTTCAAGGACGCGCTGCCGTACAACGAGACCGGCAAGGTGCTGCGCCGCGTGATCCGCCAGGAATTCGCGTAACGCGCGGCCGTCACCGCCGGCTGCATCGACCACGTTCGGGGGAGCCGTCATGCATCTGATTCGATCACTCGGCGTCACACTGCTGTGCGCGGCGCTCGCCGCTTGCGGTCGCTCTGCGTCGACGGACGCGAACGGCGACGAAGGGCCGCCGTCGAACGTGCCGGCCGCCGAGGTCAGCGGCCCGATCGGTAGCGCCGGCCTGCGCGGGCATCCGCTGTGGGACAGCTTCTATTCGCTCGCCGATCTGGGCTACGACGAACAGGAGTATTTCGTCTCCGGCACCGCGCAGTCTGATGCCGATACCTCGCGCACCGCACCGTACACGACGCGCATCATCGTCCGCCGGCCGCTCGATCCGGCGCACTTCAACGGCACGGTGATCCTCGACTGGGTCAATGTCACCGCGCAGTTCGAGAATGCGGTCGACACGCTGGAAGCGCATCAGTTGTTCGTGCGCGACGGCTACGCGTTCGTGCACGTCAGCGCGCAGAAAGCCGGCGTCTGCTGTCTGCCGGCGCTGACACCGAAACTGTGGGATCCGGTGCGCTACGCGGCACTGTCGCATCCCGGCGATGAATACGCGTTCGACATGTTTTCGCAGATCGCGCAGGCGATGAAGCATCCGCCGGACGTCGATCCGATGGCCGGGCTGCCGGTGCGCAAGGTCATCGCGGTTGGCCAGTCGCAATCCGGCACGCGGTTGCGCGATTACCTGATCGACGTGCAGCCGGGCGCGCGCGTGATCGATGCGTTCCTGATCCATTCCGATGGCGCCGGCGACAAGCAGTTTCCGGCCGATCCGGCGGTGCCGACGATCCAGCTGTTCAGTGAGCGCGAGGCCTCGCCGGACGCGCCGAACGTGACCCGCAACTACCGGCTCTGGGAGGTCGCCGGGGCCGCGCATCAGGATTTCTGGGTCGGCTATCACCAGGTCGAAGGCCAGGCGCTGCGCGTCGTCGCCAACGCGCCGCAGCGGCCGGGCAGCGCCGATGCCGATCTGCACGTCGCCGCCGGCAACTACGGCGAGCAGTTCGATCCGGGCCAGCTCATCTGCATCGTGCAGGGCACGCAGTTTCCGCTGCGCTACGTGGTGATGGCGGCGATTCACGATCTCGATCGCTGGATCAAGACCGGCGTGCCGCCGCCCGAGGCACCGCGCTACCAGTTCGACGGCGACAAGCTCGCGCGCGACGCCGACGGCAATGCACTCGGTGGCATCCGCCTGCCGCCAATCGCGGTGCCGGTCGCCAGCTACCACTCCGATCTCTGCGACCTCGGCGGGATCACCGTGCCGTTCAGCAACGCGCGGCTCGCGCAGCTGTATCCGACGCATGCCGATTACTATTGCAAGATGAAAGCGGCGACACAGCGCTCGCTCGCCGAAGGTTTCCTGCTGCCTGAGGAAGCCGACGAGCTGATGGGG
>DASSVA010000348.1:0-7786 GCA_035706385.1 Solimonas sp.
TGCCGCCGAACGCGCCGAGCAGCGCATCGTAGAACGCGGTCGCGCGGTCGAAATCGTTGGTGCCGATGCACACGTATCCCAAGCTCGCCATCTCAGCTTCTCCGGTTTGTCGTTTTCTGGACGCGCAGTCTCGCCGACACGACCGTGCGGCGGCAACAGCGGCAACAGATGTCGTCTCGTCATCGGCAGGCGCGCAGCTATGCAGCGCCGGGATAGCTCACGTCGCCGTCATCCTGCATTTGCGCGCCGCGCGTCAGCGTCGCGATTTCGATCCGGTCGTCGTTCATCAGATGGAGGACCCGCTCGCCGCGCGCGAGCAGGTAATCGGCGACGATCCGGCGATGGCAGCGCCACCAGACCGCTTCGGAGCACATCATGGCGCATCGCTGCTCGCGGCCGAGCGCGATCAGTTGCTTCAGGCCCGCGTGGAACGCCTCGCCGAGCGCGTAATCGGCGTAATTGTGAAAGCTCTGGTTTTCCCAGAAGCCGTTGCGCCCGGGCGGCACGGTCTTGCTTTTCGTGCGTCGGCCGCCGAGTGCCGCGATCTGTCGATAGCCGATCGCGTACGGTGCCAGCGCCTGCGCCAGCGTGTCGCCGTTGAATTGCGGATTGGTACGCGAGCGCGGGATCGTGCGGATGTCGACGACGAGCGTGACCTCGGCGGCGCGCAGCAATTGCGCGAACGCTTCGATCGTCCGCGTGGAATGACCGACGGTGTAAAACGGCAGCGGCACGGCGCTCACCGCGCGCGGGATTTTTTCAGCGCGCCGCCTTTGTGGGCCGCGACATGATCGGTCTTGTCGCTGCGGATTTCGTATTGCGGATCGTCGGCGGACGCGTGGTGGACGTGGCCTTTGTAATCGAAGTCGCGTGTGTGAATCCTGCGGATCGTGCCGCCGACGCGGCCGGCTTCCGAATTCCAGCTGACGTGATCGCCGACTTTCAGTTTGCCGGTCATCGCGATGGGACTCCTGCGGGCAGGGACGGCCGAGCATATCGAAAGCCCGCCGCCCGCAGGCTGAACCGGTCGTGCGGGTAGTGTCTCAGTTTGAATTGCGATGGCGCGTCGTAGCTTGGCCTTGAGTAATCCATCCGCCGGTAGTGCCTCAGTTTGAAATGAGTGCCGTCATTGCGAGGAGCGTAGCGACGAAGCAATCCAGAAGACGCCGCCCGATCTGGCAGCGTTTCTGGATTGCTTCGTCGGTCTGCGACCTCCTCGCAATGACGAATTTCAAACTGAGACACTACCGTCGTGCGCGACTTCTCATGCCGCCGGACGTTAAGCTTGACGCCTCATCGTCCGGAGCCGTCCGCCATGCTGCTGCCTGAACTGCCGAATGCCGGCCAACCGTTTGCGAATGTCGCGACCGCCGGACGGCCGTCGCCCGGGCAGTTCGAGCTGGCGAAGCAGCGCGGCGTGACGCGCGTCGTCAATCTGTGTCCGCACAGCGAACCGTGCGCTTACGACGAACCGGCGCTGATCGCCGGACTCGGCCTCGATTACGTGAACATTCCGGTCGCGAGCGCCGCGGACCTGAGCGAGGACAACGCACGCCAGCTGGCGTCGGCGCTCGACGGTCTCGACGGCCACGCGCTCGTGCATTGCGCGAGCAGCAATCGTGTCGGTGCGCTGTTCGCGATCAAGGCGGCGAAGCTCGACGGCAAGAGCGTCGACGAGGCGATCGAAATCGGCCGCGCCGCGGGACTGCGCGCGATGGAGCCGGCGGTGCGGCAACTGCTCGGCGGCTGAAGCGCGGCGCTCCTGCAGACATGACGCTTTGCATCGCAGGGTCATTGCGCGGTCGCGTCGCGCGGCGCGGCTGTGTGACGATGTCGCGTCATTTCCGTTATCGAGACCGCGATGGACGACCGCTTGCGACTGGATCGCGTTCCCGCGCACTGGGACGAGATCACGCCGGCATGGCTCGACGCCGTGCTCGCGGCGCGCCATCCGGATGCGCGCGTCGATAGCGTCGATGTCGTGCGCCGCGACGACGGCACCAACCGCCGCGCCGTGCTGCGGCTCACCTATGCGCGCGGCACCGGGCCGGCGACGCTGTTCCTGAAAGCCAACGAGCCGGCGCATCGCAGCGTCCACCTGCGCAACGGCAACCTGTTCAACGAAGCGCTGCTGTTCGGCGCCGGCGTGCCGTTGCCGGTCGAACATCCGCTCGTCCATCACGCGATCGCCGATCGCGACGAGGCGAGTTTCCTGCTGGTGATGGAGGACCTCGTCGCGCGCGGCGCCGATCCGCGCGACGCGACGCGGCCGATGACGGTCGAGCAGGTTGCCGCCGGACTGCGCGGCCTCGCGCGCGTGCACAGCCGCTATTGGGGCTTCACCGCCGAACGCGAGCCGGCGCTCGCATGGGTGCAGACCTGGGCGCCGGGCGAAGGCTGGCAGATCGGCCTGCGCAAGCGGATTCCGGTCGGCCTCCAGCGCGCGGCGGGCGCGCTGCCGGCAGCGATCCTGAAACACGACGCCGACGCGATCGTCGATTCCTGGGCGCGTTACGTCGCGAGCCTGAGCGTTGCGCCGATGACGCTGCTGCACGGCGATGCGCATATCGGCAACACCTATGTGCTGCCGGACGGCGACGTCGGCTTTCTCGACTGGCAGGTCGTGCGGCGTGGCGAATGGTCGCAGGACGTCGGCTATTTCCTGATCGGTTCGCTGAGCGTCGAGGACCGCCGCCGCAGCGAACGGCAACTGCTCGACGTCTATCGCCAGGCGCTCGATGTGCCGCGGCGCCCGTCCGCCGAGCGGATGTGGTGGCGCTATCGTGCGACGCCGGCGTACGGCCTCGCGATCTGGCTGTCGACGCTCGGCACCGACGGCTGGCAGTCGCCGGCGGTATCGCTTGCGCTCGCGCAGCGCTACGCGCAGGCGTTCGTCGATCTCGACACGCTCGCCGCGCTCGACGACCGGGAGCCCGCATGTCCGCCTACATGATCTTCATCCGTGAAAGCGCGATCCGCGACCCGGCGGAAATGGAACGCTATCGCACGAAGAATCGCGGCAAGCCGCCGCAGCCGATGCCGACGCCGCTGGTCGTCTACGGCCGCATCGAAGCGCTCGAAGGAAGCGCGCCGGACGGCATCGTCATGCTGAAGTTCGAGTCCGTCGACGATGCGCGGACCTGGTATCACAGCGCCGAATATCAGGACGTGATCCGGCACCGCAAGAATGCGGCGGACTACCGCGTGATGATCGTCGAAGGGATTTGACGCGCGCGACACTTGCAGGAGCGCCGCTTCGGTGCGACCGGTATTTCAACGAATATTCGAATCGTCCCGGTCGCGCCGAAGCGACGCTCCTACGACAGCGTCACGGCGCGATCCGGGTAATCGGTGAAGATGCCGTCGACGCCGAGCGCGATCATCCGCCGCATCTCGTCGATCTCGTTGACGGTATAGACGTAGAGCTGCAATCCGCGTTCGTGCGCGTCGTCGATCAGTTTCTCGTCGACGAATTCGTCCGACACCGACAGCACGCTGGCGCCGAGTTCGGCGGCCGGGCCGGCCCAGTCGAGCGGCACGCCGCAGATCAGCGCGCCGATCGGCACCTGCGGCAGCAGCGCGTGGAATTCCCACAGTTCGGGATGATGGAACGACGAGACGCTGAGCCGTTCGACCGGCCAGCCGTCGCCGATGTATTCGCCGAGCACCGCGGCGACCGCCTGCGCGCAGCCGTTCCAGGTTTTCAGCTCAATGTTGACGGCGACGCGGTTCTCGATCAGATCGAGCGCGTCGCGCAGCGTCGGCACGTCCTGTCCGCCGGCGCGCAACGCGCGGATCTGCGCGCGCTTCATCTCGCTCAGCACGCCGTGGCCGTCGGTCGTGCGGTCGACCGTCAGATCATGCATCAGCCACAGTTCGCCGTCGGCGAGCTGCACGTCGAACTCGATCGCGTGCGCGCCGAGCCGGATGCCGGTGTCGAGCGACAGCAGCGTGTTCTCCGGCGCGTGGCCGCGCGCGCCGCGGTGGCCGATGACCGTGAGGGGTGAGGTGTGAGGAGTGAGGCGTTCAGGCATCGTGGCGCTCTCCGATCGATGTTTCACACGTCCAGCCTACGCTTGTTCGCCTCACGTCTCGCCAACCTTCATGATCTTCATCGTGTTGGTGCCGCCGGAGCTGACGCCGTCGCCCTTGGTCACCAGCACGCGGTCGCCGTCGGCGAGCATGCCGCGGTACTTCAGGCCCTCGATCGCTTCCAGCGTTTTCACGAGGCCCGGCGCGCCGTCGTTGCTGGTCTCGAACGCGACCGGGTAGACGCCGCGGCACAGCGCCATCCGCCGCCGCGTCTTCTCCTGCGGCGTCAGCGCGTAGATCGGAATCTGGTTTTCGCTGCGCGACATCATCAGCGCGGTCGCGCCGGACTCGGTCATCGCGATGATCGCGCGCGCGTGCATGTGGCGCGCGGTCCACGCGGTCGCCATCGCGATCGCCTCGTCGGTGCGCGCGAAGTGCGTGTCGAACGTCAGGCCGCGCCGCTGCGCGACCGGCGACACCGCTTCGGCGCCGACGCAGACGCGCGACATCGCCTCGACGGTCTTCACCGGATATCGGCCGGCCGCGGTCTCGGCCGACAGCATCACCGCGTCGGTGCCGTCCATGACGGCGTTGGCGACGTCGAGCACTTCGGCGCGTGTCGGAATCGGGCTCGTGATCATCGACTCCATCATCTGCGTCGCGGTGATCACCATTTTGTTCTGCTCCAGCGCCTCGGCGATGATCCGCTTCTGCCAGCCGGGCAGTTCCGCATCGCCGATCTCGACGCCGAGATCGCCGCGCGCGACCATCACCACGTCGCTGACCGCGACGATCTCGCGCAGCACCGGCAGCGCCTCGGCGCGCTCGATCTTGGCGCCCAGCGCACACTGACCGCCGGCCGCTCTGACGAGCTCGCGCGCTTCCATCATGTCGGCCGCGGCGCGCGGGAACGACACGGCGATGAAATCGACGTCGAGTGCGACCGCGGTGCGCAGATCGGCCTTGTCCTTGTCGGTCAGCGCCGCCGCCGACAGGCCGCCGCCCTGCTTGTTGATGCCCTTGCGGTTGGACAGCACGCCGCCGACCTGCACCGTGCAGACGACGCGCGTGCCTTCGATGCGGTCGACCTGCATGGTGATGGCGCCGTCGTTGAGCAGCAGGACGTTACCGGGGGCGACGTCCTGTGGCAGGTTCTCGTAGGCGCAGCCGACGACGGTGCTGTCGCCGGCGCTGGTGCCGAGCGCGGTGTCGAGCGTGAAGGTCTGGCCTTCCTGCAAGTCCACCGGGCCATCGGCAAAGCTTTCGATGCGGATCTTGGGCCCTTGCAGGTCGGCCAGGATGCCGACGTCGCGCCTGAGTTCGGCCGCCGCGGCCCTGACCGCCATGGCGCGACGCTGGTGATCCTCGGCCTTGCCATGTGAAAAGTTGAGACGGACAACATCCACGCCGGCGGCGAGCAGGCGTTTCAGGACAAGGGGGCTATCGGTGGCGGGGCCAAGGGTGGCGACGATTTTGGTGCGGCGGCGCATTGCGTGATTCTCCAGATAGAATTAGCTTACTACCGTGCGGTCTCGCCGTGTGGGTTCTGACTCAAAACTTTTCTGAAGCCGGGGACACCATGCTCGTTCATGCGAGGAGCTTCTTGCTGTTGGGTGCATTGAGCCTGCCCTTGCTTGCGGTTGCCGCGCCTGCTGCCGTCAAGAAGGCGCCTGCGGCGAGTGATCCTGCGGAGGAGATGACCTATGCGGGCGTCGGCTTCGCGCGGATCAATCCGGGCGTGAACGGGGTCAGCGACGCGACCAGCCTCACCGGCGTGATCGGCGTGCATCCCAAGGGCGTCAACTGGGCGGCTGCGGAGCTGGAGTTGGGGGCGACCGTGTCTTCCGGTGATGTGGCCGGTACCGATCGTCATTTCAATGCGCAGCATGGCGCCGTCTTCGGCGTATTGCGTTCGCCGGGCATCGTCTATGGCCTGGGGCGTGTCGGCTATGAATATCTCAGCACCGGCCTGGACGAGCTCAGCGGCCATCACAGTGGTGCGGCCTGGAGTCTCGGCGGCGGCTGGCGCTTCCGGCCGCAAAGCGCCGCAGGCGCGGAACTGTTGTACACCCATGTCAGCAACGGCGTGGATTACTGGGGCTTGCGGATCAGCTACGGCTTTGGCGCCAGCAAGAAACCCGAAGAAAAATATCTGGACCACTGATCAAGAAACACATGACTATTCTGGGAACGCCGCTCAGCGGCAATGCGGTTCGCTTGTTGATGCTGGGCAGCGGTGAGCTGGGCAAGGAAGTGGTGATCGAAGCGCAGCGCTTCGGCGTCGAATGCATTGCCGTGGACCGTTACGCCCACGCGCCGGCCATGCAGGTGGCGCATCGCAGCCATGTGATCAACATGCTCGATGGCGCCGAAATCCGTCGCGTGGTAGAGCTTGAGAAGCCGCACTACATCGTTCCGGAGATCGAGGCGATTCACACGCCGACGCTGATCGCGCTGGAATCGGAAGGCTACACCGTGATTCCCACGGCGCTGGCGGCGCGCCTGACCATGGATCGCGAGGGCATCCGCCGCCTCGCCGCCGAAACGCTCAAGCTGCCGACCTCGCCCTATCGCTTCGCCGACAACGAGGCGGACTTCCGTGCGGCGGTCGATGCCATTGGCATCCCCTGCGTGGTCAAGCCGGTGATGTCATCCTCCGGCAAGGGCCAGAGCACGATCAAGTCCGAAGACGACGTCGCGCATGCCTGGGAATACGCCCAGCAGGGTGGCCGCGCCGGGGCGGGGCGGGTCATCGTCGAGGGCTTTGTTTCCTTCGACTACGAAATCACGCTGTTGACGGTCAGACACGCCGAGGGCACCAGCTTTTGCGCGCCGATTGGCCACCTGCAGATCGATGGCGACTACCGCGAGTCCTGGCAGCCGCAGCCGATGTCTGCCGTGGCGCTTCGCAGGTCGCAGGAGATTGCGGAAAAAATCACCAGTGCACTGGGCGGGCGTGGCCTGTTCGGGGTGGAATTGTTCGTCCGCGGCGAAGACGTGATCTTCAGCGAAGTATCACCCCGCCCGCACGACACCGGTCTGGTGACCCTGATTTCGCAGGACCTGTCCGAGTTCGCGCTGCATGTCCGCGCCATCCTGGGCCTGCCGATTCCCAACATCCGCCAGCGTGGCCCGGCGGCGTCCTGCGCCATTCTGTGCGAGGGTGACCACAAGGCGCCCGTCTTTGCCGGCGCCGCGCAGGCCCTGGCTGAGCCGGATACCATGCTGCGCCTGTTCGGAAAGCCTGAAATTGTCGGAAAACGCCGAATGGGCGTGGCCTTGGCTTTGGGTGATTCCATTGATGAAGCCCGTGCCAAGGCACGGGCGGCTGGCTCCAGGGTGCACCGCCTCGGCTGAGTTCGCTGGCGACCCCCGAAAGCGGGGGGGTAAAGCACTGCAAAACGCTGGAAATTTCAGGCCTCTATCGCTGTCACGGCGTTGCGCGTAGAATACGCGACCTTTTTGCTGCGCCGCATCATTCCCATGATTCAGAATCTCCGCAATATCGCCATCATTGCCCACGTTGACCACGGTAAAACCACCCTGGTGGACAAGCTCCTGCGACAGTCGCAGACCCTGGACGCCCGCGAAAATCTCGGCGAGCGCATCATGAACTCCAATGACCTCGAGCGCGAACGCGGCATCACGATTCTGGCCAAGAACACGGCCATCCGCTGGACCGACAAGCGCAACGGCACCGAGTACCGCATCAACATCGTCGACACCCCGGGCCACGCCGACTTCGGTGGCGAGG
>DASSVA010000349.1:0-14297 GCA_035706385.1 Solimonas sp.
GGCGAGCGCCGGCGGCCCCGGCCAGCCGTGGTCGACGTAGCGTGTGCCGGCGAACTCGCGGGCGTCGGCGTAACGCGGAATGACGTGATAGTGCACGTCCGGGTCGACCATCATCAGCATCAGGTAATTGATGCGCTCGTAATCGACGAAGTCCTTGAGCAAGCGCTCGCAGCCGCGCACCGCGTCGCGCAGCGCCGCGTAGGCGTCGGGGCTGAGCTCGCCGAACGCCTGGGCGTCTTCGCGGCAGACCAGCACCAGCGCGCCGAGCGTCGTCTGTTTCGGCCGCAGCAGCACCAGCCACGGTCCGGCTTCGGCAATCAGCGTTTCGGGATAGCCGAACTTGTGTGCGGTGGCGTTGCTCATCCGTGGTGCTCCGCGGCGGCGATCCGGTAACGGAAGCTGCCGCCGGAAACGAAACCGGCGCCGGCGTCGTCCCACAGGCGGGTCGCGACGTCGAGTTGCCAGCCGTCGGCGACGGCTTCGATGCGCAGCGCATGCCAGCGCGCGCCGGCGTCGTGCGGATTCGGCGCGGCGGACGCCGACGGCAGGCCGAGGCACAGGATCGGCGCGCCGTCGCGGCCGACCAGATCGAGCCGGGCATCGCGCGCGTGGCCGTGCAGCACCAGTTCGCAGCCGGCGCGGCGCAGCACCTCGCGCAACGCGCCGCGATCGGCGAGCGCCTTGCGCCGCGACACCGCGCCGTCCGCGATCGGGTGATGGACCAGCACGATGCGGAAGCGGCCGCGCTGCGCGTGCAGTTGCGTTTCCAGCGCCGCCAGCTGCGTGGCGCCGATCCGCCCGCCCGCCAGCAGCGGCGCGGTCGGCACCGCCGAGCTGACGCCGATCAGCGCGACGCGATCGCGGACGCGGACGTAAGGCCATGCCGGCATAACACGATCGTCGTCGCCGTCGCTGCGCATCCAGCGCTGCCAGTGCTGCCAGCCTTGGGCGGGCTCGACCGCGACCAGCGCGTCGTGATTGCCGGGCACGATGCTGATCGCGTCGGCGGCGCCGAGGCCGTCGAGCCAGGCCGCGGCCTGGGTGAATTCGCCGGGCAGCGAGAAATTGGTGATGTCGCCGGTCACGGCGATGTGGTCGGCGCCGACCGCGCGGATGTCCGCGGTCAGCGCGGCGACGATGTCCTGGCGCTGGACGCGGCGTCGCTTGCGATGCCATGACCAGGCGCTGAGCAGGCGTTTGGAGAACAGCTGGCGCCCGGCGAGCCGCGGTTCGTACGGCAGATGCGGATCGGAAAAGTGCGCAAGCGTGAACGCGGTCATGGATAATACGTGGCTTTACTCAGGGCTCCATGATGACACAGGCATCCCCGGCGGAAGGCCGGAATTCCGCGCCGGCGCCGATCGCCGTGCTGCTCGGCGACAGCGACGTGAAGATCTGGGGACGCACCGGTGCCGAGCGTCTGCGTCGCCAGTTGCGGAGCGCGGGCGTCGCCGACGTCGGCGTCGACCCGGCCGCGGTCCAGGCGCATTCCGGCAACGTGCTGCTATTGCACAGCGGCTGGGTCTTCGACGAATCGCTGGTCGTGGCGCTGAGCACGGCGGCGCCGGGCACCTTGCTGGTCGACGAGGCCAGCAACTGCATCGTCGCGGCGCTGGTCGAGGCGGCGGCGGTCGCAGCCGTCGCGCCGGGCATCGGTGCTCCGAGTGGTGCGCTCGCCTCGGGATACATCCTGATGACGCCGGCGACGCTGGCCGGCAGCTACAATCACCGTTTGCGCAAGCGCGAAGTGCCGTATCTCGGCGCGCTTAGCGACAAGACGGCGCCCGAGATCGAACGGCGCACGTTCGCGGCTTCATACAAGGGCGTCACCGATCTCGTCACCAAATACGTGTGGCCGTGGCCGGCACGCCACGTCACGCGCTTCTGCGCGCGCGTCGGCATTACGCCGAACCAGGTGACGATGGCGAGCCTCGCGCTCGTCATCATCGCGTTCTTCCAATTCCGCGACGGCCACTACGGCGCCGGACTGGTCGCCGCGTGGGTGATGACCTTCCTCGATACCGTCGACGGCAAGCTCGCGCGCGTCACCTTGCAATCATCCAAATTCGGCGACATCTTCGATCACGGCATCGACCTGATCCATCCGCCGTTCTGGTGGTGGGCGTGGATCAGCGGTCTGAGCGTCGCCGGCTTCGCGTTTCCGGAGCAGCATCTGATTCTGGCGATCGTGCTGGTCGGTTATGTCGCGCAGCGTTTGGAAGAACTGGTGTTCAAGCTGCTGTGCGGCGTCGGCATGCATGTATGGCGGCCATTCGACAGTTTCATGCGGCTGATCACCGCGCGCCGCAATCCGAACCTGCTGATCCTGACGGCGTCGGTGCTGTTCGGCCGGCCGGACATCGGCATGCAGGTGGTCGCCGCCTGGGTCGTGATCTGCTTCGTCATTCACGCCGTCTGCATCGTGCAGGGCGTGATCGCACGACGCCGGGGGCCGCTGTCGTCCTGGCTCGCGGGTTGATGCGCGCCGGACTCATCTACAATCCGCGCAGCCAGCGAAACCGTCGCGGCCTCGATCTGCGGATTCCGCCGGACCTGCGCGCCGCCGCACCGGCGACACAGGCTGAACTGCTGGCGACGCTGCGCGCGTTTGCCGCGCAGGACGTCGAACTGCTGATCGTCAGCGGCGGCGACGGCACGCTGCGCGAAGTGACGACGCTGCTGCCGCAGGCCTACGGCGACCGGCTGCCGCGACTTTCGCTGCTGGCGGCCGGCAACGCCAACACGGTCGCTTCCGATGTCGGCTCCGCCGGTTTCGATGCCGACGCGCTGCGGCGCGTGCTCGATGCGGCGAGTGCAGGCCGCTTCAGCCGTCGCGAAAGCCGGCCTTTGCTGCGCGTCAGCTGGCCGGATCTCGACGTGGCGCCGGTATTCGGTTTTTTCGGCGGCGCCGCCGTGCTGGCGCGCGCGACGCGCCACGCCAACGAGAAGGTGCTGGCGAACGGCATCACGCACAAGGCGTCGGTGCTGGTGGCGGTCGTCAATGCCGTCTGGCGCGCGGCGAACGGCCGGCCCGGCTGGCTCGGCGCCGAAGCGATGGGCATTGCGATCGACGACGGCGAGCCGCGCAACGGTGCGCGTTTCATCGTGCTCGTGACCACGCTGAACCGGCTGGTGATGGGCCTGTGGCCGTTCTGGGGCGACGAGGATCGCGCCGTGCCGCTGCGCTATCTCGACATCGATTCGCCGCCGAGCAGGCTCTGGCGTTCGCTGCGCGCGGTGTTGCGCGGGCGGCCGACCGCGCGGATGCTCGCCAGCGGCTATCGCAGCGGTCGCGCCGACCGCATCCGGATTCATTGCGAGGAACCGATGGTGATCGATGGCGAAGTGTTCATGCCCGGTCCCAGCGCGATCGTCGAACTCGCTGCCGGGCCGTCGATCGAGTTTCTGACGCCATGAGCGCGATGGCCGCACTGCGGGCGCTGGTCGCTGCGGAACTGCACCGCGAACTCGATCCGCGCGTGACGGCGTTCGCCGATGCGCTGGCGCGGCGCAGTCCGGCGGCGCGCGCCGTGCTGTTCTATGGCTCCGCGCTGCGCGACGCCGACTTCAGCGGCCTGCTCGATTTCTACGTGGTCGCGACGCCGTTGCGCGACTGGCATCGCAGCCGCGCGGCAGCGGTCGCCAATGCATTGTTGCCGGTCAACGTCTCGTACGAGGAACTGTCGATCGACGGACAGGTGCTGCGCGCCAAGGTCGCGATCCTCAACCCGGCGCAGTTGCGCGCGGGCATGCGCACGCGGGCGATCGACACGACGATCTGGGCGCGCTTCTCGCAGCCGTCCGCGTGTGTCTGGGCGCGCGACGCGGCGGCGCGCGATGCGATCGAGGCGGATCTGGTGCAAGCCGTCGTCACCGCCGCGCGCTGGGCGGCGTGGCTCGGGCCGCCGTCAGGCACCGCGGCCGATTACTGGCAGTCGCTGTATCAACACACCTATGCGGTCGAGTTGCGCGTCGAACGTGGCGGCGCGCGTGCGCAGTCGCTGTTCGCGTATGGCGCGGAACGCTACGCGCGGCTGTTGCCGCTGGCCTGGCAGGCGGCGGGAATCGGTTTCGACGCGCGGGAGGGTGTCCTGACGCCGGCGTTGAGCGCGACGGTACGACGTTCGGCGCGGCGCGCGTGGGCGGTACGTCGCGCGGCCGGCAAGCCGCTGAACGTGCTGCGGCTGGTGAAGGCGGCCTTCACGTTCGACAACGGTGCCGATTATCTCGCGTGGAAAATCGAACGGCACTCCGGCTTTCGCCTGGAGCTGAGCGATTGGCAGCGGCGCCATCCGATCCTCGCCGCACCGCGCCTGCTCTGGCGTCTGTCGCGCCGGGGCGTGCTGCGCTGAAGAACGGATTCTGAATCGGGCTCAGGCGATCGCGACGCGCTGCGGTGCCGCGAACGAGGCCGCCGGCAGCACACCGAGTTCGCGCGCGATCGTGCCGAACAGGTCGATCGCCTTGTCGATCTGCCGCGGCTGGTGCGCGGCGCTGACGCTGGCGCGCAGCAGCGGCCGGCTCGACGGCGTCGCCGGCGGCAATGCGAGATTGAGATAGACGCCGCCTTCGACCAGCGCATTCCAGAAACGCACGGCGACGTCCGGCTCGTCGAGCGCGACCGACACGACCGGGCTGACGTGCGGACCGACTTCCAGGCCGAGCGCGTGCAGGCCGTTGTGCAGCTGTGTGGCATTGGCCATCAGCTGCGTGCGCAGGTTCTTGTCGCGATCGAGGCGCTGCAGCGCGCTGCGCGTCGAGGCGATGATCGACGGCGGCAGCGACGCGGTGAACATGTACGGACGGCAGGCGACGCGCAGGATGTCGAAGCCGTCGAGATCGGAGACGCAGAAACCGCCGACGCTGCCGAGGCTCTTCGAGAACGTGCCGACGATGAAATCGACGTCGGCCTCGACGCCGGTGGCTTCGGCAAGTCCGCGGCCATGCTCGCCGAGCACGCCCATCGAATGTGCCTCGTCGACCATCAGATATGCGCCCATCTCGCGCTTGACGGCGGCGATCTCGCGCAGCGGCGCGACATCACCGAGCATCGAATAAATGCCTTCGGCGACGATCAGCTTGCTGCCCGGCACGTCCTTGAGGCGGCGCAGGCGCTTGTACAGATCGTCCGGATCGCTGTGCCGGAAGCGGATGACTTCGGCGTGGCCGAGGCGCGCGCCGTCGTAGATGCTGGCGTGGCTGTCGGAGTCGAGAATCAGGTGGTCACCGCGGCCGACGATCGTCGACAGCATGCCGAGATTGGCCTGGTAGCCGGTGCTGAACACCATGCAGTGACGGCGGCCGAAGAACGTCGCGAGATCGCGTTCCAGCGCACCGTGACCGGCGTAACTGCCGTTGGCGACGCGCGAGCCGGTGGTGCCGGTGCCGAGCGTCTGCACCGCGCGCACGGCTTCGTCGATGCCGTGCGGATCGAAGGTGAGGCCGAGATAGTTGTTGGTGCCGAGCAGGATGACGCGACGGCCGTTGAGCACACCTTCGGTCGCCGATTCGATGCGATCGAAGCTGACCGAGAACGGATTATGCGAACGATCGCCGAGACTGTCGTAGGTCTGACGAAGATGATCGAACTTGTCGAAAATGCTCATGCGCGTTCCGCGTTACCCAGGCCCTCGACGACCCGCGCGAGATCGTCGACGGTGACGATGTCGGCGACGCGATCGAGTGGAATCGAAATGTCAAAACGATCTTCAATGGACAGGATGAAGTCCATCACCGCGACCGAATCCAGTTCCAGATCCTGAACGATGCGGGTCGTCCCGGCGATGTCGCGCACGTCGGGTCGGGCCTGATGAAGGCCGGAAATGATCTGTTCGCGAATCTCGGCAAGCTGCATCGTCGGTCCATCAATCAAGGTGTATCGCGGGGCACTTCGGTACGGTACCGCTGCTGCAAATGCGGCCGTTTGGGGGAAAGGACCGGAGAATCGCGAGTAAGTCGTTGTTAAATATTAAGGAAGCGATAAGAAATATGCAATGAATCCGTCATCGGGCCGTCGCGCATGCGGGCGCCCGGCTGACAACCGGCTGTCAGTTCGCCAACCAGCCTGACCGACGATACCACGCTGCGGCCTGCGCGAAACCGTCCGGCAGATCGAAGCGCGGCTGCCATTGCGGCGCCGTGAACCGCTGTTCGGCCGGCACCGACCAGTCCTCGAACAGCAGTTCGCGCAGCTTCTCCGAGCCGAGCATCTGGTGACCGCCGAAACGATGGCCGACATCGCCGATCGCGGCGAGACCGCGCAGCGCGATTCGCGGCAGCTGGAAGAAGCGTGCATCGGGCCGGTCGACGGCCGCCGCCGCGGCCTGCATCAGCTCCTGCCAGCCATAGCCTTGCGGCTGCGCATCGCAAATCGTGCGGACCGCACCATTCGTGCCCTGCCGCAGCGCCGCCGCGATCGCCGCGCACAGATCCTCGACCTGAATGGCGCTGATCCGTGCGCGCGCGTTGCCGAGCAGCGGCACCCGCGGCAGGCGCGCGAGCTGAAAGAAGATCAGCGTTTCGCGATCGCCGGGACCATAGACTGCGGCCGGACGCAGGACATCGACATTCGTGCCGAGAATGCGCCGCGCTTCATCCTCGCCGGCGCGCTTGCTGCGCGCATACGACGACAGCGTCGGTTCGCGCGCGGCGAGGCTGGAGATGCAGAACGTCGGCGTGCCGGGCGCATGTTCGCGGATCGATTCGCACAGCGCGGCGGTGCCGTCGCGATTGACGGCCATGAACGCCGCCGCGTCGGGCGCCTTGATCAGTCCGGCGAGGTGGACGACGGCGTCGGCGCCGCGCACCAGCTGCCGGCGCGCATCGCGATCGCGCAGATCGCCGGCGACGGTTTCGATCCGCAGATCCTGCCAGTCGATGCCGGCCGGATCGCGCCGGACGAGGATGCGCACCTGCCAGCCGGCATCGGCCAGCATGCGGACCAGATGGCGGCCGATGAAACCGGTCGCGCCGGTGACGGCGACGACCGGCAGGTTCGACGCGCCGGTCGCGTCAGGCGGCACGCACGGACTCGAACGCGCCCTTCAGATACAGCTGGCGCGCTTTCGCGCGGCTGAGCTTGCCCGACGAGGTCTGCGGCAGGCTGCGCGGCGGTACGGCGATCACGTCGGCATGGACGCCGTGCCGGGTGCGCAGCACGCCGGCGACTTCGGCGCCGATCGCGTCGCGCAGCTGCGGATCGTTGCTGCGGCATTCGAACAGCACGACGACGCGCTCGCCGGCCTCGTCGTTGACCGAGAACGCGGCGACGTCGCCGCTGCGCAGCGCCGTGACTTCACCTTCGGCCGTCCATTCGAGATCCTGCGGCAGGATGTTGCGGCCGTTGACGATGATCAGGTCCTTGGCACGGCCGGTGATGACGATTTCGCCGTCGGCGAGATAACCGAGATCGCCGGTATCGAGCCAGCCGCCGGCCAGCATCACGCGCGCGGTCTCGTCGGCGCGCGCGAAATATTCCTTCATCAGGCTCGGGCCGCGGACGTGGATGCGGCCGATCTGGCGCTCCGCGAGCGCTTCGCCGTTGTCGCCGCGCACTTCGACCTCGTGACCCGGCAGGATCGGGCCGCAGAACACGAAGCTGCGCGTACGCGCGGCGTCGGTGGCGGCCGCTTCGGCGCGGTCATGGCGTTCGAGCGCGTCGATGTCGAGCGTGTCGATCCGCACACCGCGATCCTGCGGCGTGAACGACAGCGCCAGCGCCGCTTCGGCCATGCCGTAGCTCGGCACGAACGCGTTCGCGCGAAAACCGCTGGCGGCGAAACGCTCGGCGAACGCGCGCAGCGGGGCCGGGCGCACCATGTCGCCGCCGATGCCGGCGCCGCGCCAGCTCGACAGGTCCAGACCTTCGGGCGCGCCGTTCTCGGCGCGGCGCGCGCACAGTTCGTAGCCGAAGCTCGGGCTGAACGACAGCGTGCCGCGGTTGCGGCTGATCAGCTGCAGCCAGGTCAGCGGCCGGCGCGCGAACTCGCGCGTCGCGATGAAGTCGACCGGAATCGCGCAGCACAGCGGCGTCAGCAGGAAGCCGACCAGACCCATGTCGTGATAGAACGGCAGCCACGAGACGCAGCGGTCGTCGGCGCCGATCATCAGGCCGTGTTCGGCGATCGCGTCGATGTTGGCGACGACCGCGCGATGCGTGACGGCGACGCCCTGCGGAAAGCGCGTGCTGCCGGACGAGAATTGCAGGTAGGCGAGGGCATCGGCGTCGATCGGTGGCAAGTCGCCGTCGGCGGCGGGCACAGCGCGCAGCTGTTCCAGCGTTCCGCAAAAGCGCAGCGCCAGATCGCCGCAGGCTTCGAGCAGCCAGTCGATCAGCGAGGCGGGCGCCAGCAGCGCAGTCGCGCCGATGCTGGCGAGCATGCCGTGAATGTGTTCGACGTATTGAGTACGTCCGCCGAGCGCCGCCGGCAGCGGCAGCGGCGCCGGCACCAGTCCGGCGTATTGGCAGGCGAAGAAGCTGCGCGCGAAATCGCCGTCGGTTTCCGCGACGATGCCGACGCGATCGCCGGGTGCCAGGCCCGTTGCCAGCAGGTGATGCGCCAGCGTCAGCGCCTGTTCGCGTAGCTGCGAATAGCCGAGCGCTTCGAGAAGCTCGCCCTTGCCGGAATAGAAATTCATCGCGCTCGCGCTGTGCGCGGCGCGATCCAGCGCTTCGGTCAAAGTGTTGAGCGCGCGGCTGCCCGCAGAGTTCCGGCTACCTGCGGCGGTCACAATATTGTTCATCGAGAGTCGAAAATCGCTCATGTCGTTCACGGTGCCCATTGCCCCATGCCCCCGCACCGGGCGCCTATGATACCGCCCGGCGGCAGGCGCGATAGCACGATCGGGTCACTGCGGGGACGGTCCGGCATTCGCGAGAACGAGCCGCAGCCGCCGGATCGTTTCCCTGCGTTCGCCAGCCGCCAGTGTCCGTCCAGCCGAGGTGCTGCTGAAGACGCCTGCTTCGCGCAGGCTCTGGTGGCATTTTTCCAGCGAGCGCAGCGAGAACAGCAGGCCGGCGTCCATCAATGCGTGATACGGCTTGCGCATGATCGGCCAGCGTTCCGCCATGCGTCGGTAGAACATGGCGACATGTGCGCGTTTGTCGAGCCGCTTCGGCAGGCTGAAGAGCTGCAGGGGCTTCCCGGTCACCACGGCGTCGCCGAGCATCGACAGACTGTCGCCCGTCACCACGAGCCGATCGGCAAGCCGCAGCAGCGCCGGATACGGGTTTTCGTCCGCTTGCCAGCGATACAGATAGAGAGGCGCCGAGATATGACGCTCGATTTCATCGAGACAACTGTTCGGCGTTCGCGGCGAACCGAGCACCAGCACGCTGCCGCCGCTGATGCGGGCGTCATAATCCACGCCGGTCGCCAGTGCTTGCGCGCTGCCGCGCGAAAAATAGTAGGGGCGGCTGTTTCCGCCGACCAGCACGACCGTCCACGGACGCGGCAGCGCGTCGAGTGTCGCGTTCAGCGCCGGACTCAATGCAACTGCTTCGTCGTCGGTCTCATCGGGCTGGAACGGCAGCAGGTTGTTCAGGACGTTCGCGCATGTCGGCAAGCCGTATTGCGGCGTGCTGATGATCAAATCGAACCAGCCGAGCGGCGCTCTCGGCCGTCCCAGGTGAACGAGGCGGGTCGTTACGCCACTGCGCCCCGCCTGGCCCTGAATCCAGCGGGCGACCGGTACGGCGCGCCGGCCCGATGCGATCACGATCTGCGGCCATGCAGCCGGCCAAGCAACCGGTTTCGACAGCGGTAGCAGGCTGCGGCCGAGGATGACACCGGGCAGACGGCTGAGACGCGGACGAAAGTGCAACTGGATGGCGCGGAATGGGTAGCCGGCCGCTTCGGCGAGCGCGAGCGCCTGCCGGTTGTCGCCATGGTTTTTGCCGAGCAGCACCCAGACCGGCACGCTCCGCTCGCTTTGTGCGGAATCGCCCTGAATGCCAAGGTTTGCCGCGCGCGGATCGTTCATCACCAATATGCCGCCATCATGTCGCGTGTTTGGCCGTAATTCTTTTTCTAGGCGGATTCGCGCTGCGGCAGATTCAGCTGCGAACTGACGTGGCCGGCTTCGAGCCGCAGAACGCGGTCGGCCGCGTCGGCCCAGGCGGGGTGATGCGAAATCGCGAGCACGGTCAGTCCCGTTTCGCGCGCCAGCTGGCAGATGTTGCTGACGATCAGTTGTTCAGTCTGCGGATCAAGCGCGCTGGTCGCTTCATCGAGGATTAGCAGTTTCGGTGCATGCACGAGTGCGCGCGCCACGGCGATTCGCTGGCGCTGGCCGCCGGAGAGCAGCGCCCCGCGCTCTCCGGCAACCGTATCGATGCCGTCGGGCAGGTCAGCGACGAAGCTCCAGGCGCCGGCCTGGCGCAGCGCGCGCTCGGCATCGTCGCGCGAGAACTGCGGTTCGCTGAGCGTGACGTTGGCGTAGATCGAATCGTGGAACAGCATGAGTTCCTGCGGAACGTAGCCGGTGCAGCCGCGCCATTTGATGACGTCGAGTTCGTGCAGCGGCCGCTCGTCGACGTAAATCTGCCCCGCCGCCGGCTCCTGCAGGCCGAGCAGCAGATCGACGAGCGTGGTCTTGCCGGCGCCGGACGGGCCGGTGAGCGCAACGATCTCGCCGCTGTTGACCGAGAAGCTGACGTGATGCAGCAGCTGGCGCGTGCCGAACGCGAACGACACGTCGCGGAATTCGAGAGTCCGTTCGAAGGTCGGTAGCGTCTTGCCGCTGGCGGTTTCGCGCTCGCGGCGGGCATCGTCGATCACTTCGTAGACGGCGGCGAAGCCGCTCTCGGTCGCGTACATGTTCTGCAATTCCTGCTGGGCCTTGCCGATCACCGACACGGTCTTGGTCAGCAACAGACCCATGACGATCACTTCTCCGACCGGCATCGCAAAGACCTTCAGTGCGAAGTAGATGCCGATCAGCAGGCATACGGCGAGGATCGGCTCCTGCAGCGCCTTGTTGGTGTTCTTGGCGAAGACCTGCCGTCGCACGGTCTTCTTGATGGCCTTGAGGTCTTCCATGAACAGCGCATTGAAGCGCGCCTGGCGCGCCATCGCCTTCATCGGCTTGATGCCGACCAGCGCATCGGTCAGCCGCGAAATCAGCGAGCGCATGCGGGCTGTCTGCAGCTTGGCGTTGCGCTTCGAGGCGACCAGCAGGCGGTTCAGCGAGCCGATCATGATGGCGCTGACCAGCAGCGAGAGGACGGCGAGCTGCCATGATGCGATCGCGGCGATCAACAGATAGAACAGCGCCTGTACTGATTGCGAGAACATCTGCGTCATCGCGTTGTAGGCGTCGCCGGCCTTCTGCGCTTCGCCGCCGAGCGCGGTCGAGAAGCGGCCGACCGGCTGGCTGACGTAGAAACTCCAGCGCGCATTCATCACGGTCTCGATCAATTCGAGGCGCATGTTGGCGACGACATCGGCGACGGCGCGGCCGACCAGCCGCAAGGCGATCAGCGTGAGCGCGGCCTTGGTCAGCAGGCCGCCGGCGATGATGCCGAGCAGCAGCAGCGGATTGTGCGGTACGTGGAGCGCGTCCAGCGTCGTCAGGATCGTGCGGCTGAGTGCGTTGGCCTTCGATGCGTCATCGCCGAGCACCGCGACCAGCGGCAGCACCGTCGCGATGCCGATGCCTTCCGCCGCGCCGGCGAAGATGATCGCCAGCATCACGACGAGATTGCGGGCCACCGGAATCGCCGTGACGATGCGCCAGATCAGGGAGGGCGTGTGACGTCGCTTGGGATCGTTCATGGGGCTGGTTGCGACACGACAATGCAGGGCGGGGTGGATGCGGCAGAACGCTCGTACGGCTTTGTCGGGTGGAACAGGTGGCGCGTGGTCGTCAGATGATGAGTGGAATGAGGCGGACGCCGGCTGCGGCCGGAGTCGGGAGCGGCAGTCTATCGTGACTGCTGCGCTCGCAGGGCATCGGCGTTGGCCTTGACCAGCTCCCAGGCATCTTCGCGGATATGCCGGCGCGCGATTTCATCGGTCAGGAATTGCGGTGAAACGATCTCGCGCTCCAGACATTCGGCCAGCAGTCCGAAGAAGAAGCGTTCCTGCGCCGGGTCGGGATGGCGGCGGTAATAGCCCGACGTCGAGGTTCCGGTCAACTTGCCCTTCAACGCGTGCAGCCACCGGCTCTTGCGCGAACGCTTCGTCGTGCCGCGCACGGTGAAATCGGCCGCAAGACCGGTCTTCCACGGCTGCGTGCGACGGTGCGTGTTGTGCAGCAGCATCGTCTCCGGCGTCAGATGATCGAAATCGTTCCAGACCGGCTCCAGCGGACTCACGGTGCCCTGGGGCTCTTCGAGCAACCACATCCAGTTTCGATAATCGTGCTCGAAAGTAAACAGGCGATCGAAGTCCTTTTCCAGGTGCCAGTGGCTGAGCTTCGCGCAGTCCAGCAGCATCACGCTCGATGCGTAATGCAACGGGCGCCGGGAATCCGCGGCCATCTGTCGCGCCAGGATCGCCGATCCGCCCATGTCGCGGTCGAGCAGCGCGCAAATATCGCCAACGGCGAACACGTCGGGATCGGTGACGACCGCCTGCCCCTGGAAGTTCATCAACGCAGGAATCGCGAAACGCAATGGCGTGAATGATTGCAGATCATCGTTGTGCCAGACCGTCGGGCGGCCTTCGCGCAGATACTCCCGGCCCTCATAGCCCTGTAGGAATGCGAACTCGCTGGTGCTGACAATGCGCACGTCGAAACGATCCGGCGTCCGGCTGTTCCGCTTCAAGCTGTAGCGCGCGACTTCTGCGCCGAGCAGTTGTTTCGGATTGGTATGGATGAAAATGCAGGGCAGGGTCATGGAGCTGTCCACAGTTCTCGATGGACCATCATGCGCTCGTTAGTGCAGAGCACGCGGCGCCATTCGGCGATGATGGGCTGCGCCGCGGTGAAGTCCTGCGCGAGACGCGTCGCTTGCCGCGCGCTGGCCTGACGCATGGCCGGATTTCCGAGATATTCGCGCAGCCCCTTTTCGATATCGCCCAATTGAATGGTGCCGGCATATCGCCGATAGCTGGGAACGTCCGATGCGACGACCGCCAACCCCGCGCTCAGTGCCGTCACGACGCGGTTGTCGGTCTTGCAGATCGTGAACGCGTCGAGTTCCACCGGGATGATCGCGATTTCGTGCATCGGCAGCAGGTCGGGAAATGTCGACGGCGCCCAGTCGATGTAACCATGCGGAAATTCCGCGTCCCCGAACAGTGCCTCGTACTTTTTCCGCTTGCTGGAAATGATGCTGAGATGGATTGGATATTCACGATGCAATCGTTCGAGCAGCGGCTTGATCTTGGCGACGTCCGACATGCCGGCGTTGGCCCGGCTGCCGCCGTGGTGGCCGAACCAGACCAGGCGTGTATGGTGTTCGGCGGCCGCCGACAGTTTTCTGGCGGCGACGAGGGCGCGAATCTTCGCGATCGCTTTTTCGAATGCCGAGGTTTCGACGATCGACAGATCATCCGACAGATCGCCGATCGTCGATATCGCGGGAGTCACCGGACATTCACGGGCAATGATTTCAGCCAGTATCGGGCTGGCTGCGACCACATGATCGCTGCGGCCGATGAACGCACGCAGCCTCTCGGCGCCATCCCGCATTTTCGTATTGTCCGGTGGATACACGAAATGATTGTCGCAAAGATCGATCACGACACGGCATCCACGCGCGCGCAGGCGTGCCGCCACGTCCTGCGAAGCTGGGCCGTAGCGCTTGGCGAACACTACGCATTCATACCGATCGAGCCGTTTTTCATCGAACCATTCGGCCTGAATTCCCTGCTGGCGGAGGCCGCGCATGACCAGGTCGGCACGCAGCCGGCGTCCGGCGTTATGGGATGTCTTCCATTTGCACCACCAGCCGATCACGTGGGCGCACCGGCTTGTGAATGGTATGACGCCGGTTCCGTCATAGGCGTTCCACTCGGGATTTCTGTTCGCTGAGCGAACGAAGATCGCCTTGTAGTTTGTCGTGGTGTTGCCGCGCCTGTTCCTGCACCGCCGCCGGCGCCTTGCCGAAGTTCGGGTTGTCGATGCGCGCCTGCGTCTTGAGCAGATCGCTTTCGAGCTTTGCGATCTGCTTGGCGAGGCGTGCAAGTTCGGCGTCCTTGTCGATCAGGCCGGCCATCGGCACCAGCAGCTTGGCGGCACCGAGCAGCGCGGTTGCCGATTGCGGTGCGGTTTCGCCATCAGCCAGCACGCGCGGCGTTTCGACGCGGGCGAGGAATTCGATGGCCTTTTCCATCTTCGCGAGACGCGCG
>DASSVA010000350.1:0-4711 GCA_035706385.1 Solimonas sp.
GGTGATGGAAGACCGCATCGACGTGATCGCGACCGACCACGCGCCGCATACCGCCGAGGAAAAGGCGCAGTCCTACTTCAAGGCGCCGTCCGGCCTGCCGCTCGTCCAGCACTCGCTGCTGATGCTGATCGAGCTGGTCAAGCGCGGCGAGCTGAACCTGCGCACCGTCGTCAACAAGACCAGCCACGCCGTCGCCGACCGCTTCGGCATCCAGGACCGCGGCTACATCCGCGAAGGCTGGTTCGCCGATCTCGTGCTCGTCGATCCGCACGGCACGACGACGGTGAAGAAGCAAGACCTGCTCTACAAATGCGGCTGGTCGCCGGTCGAAGGCCGCACGTTCCCCGCCAAGGTGCTCGCGACCTGGGTCAACGGCGGATTGGCGTATCACGATGGCATCGTCAACGACAAGCCGCTCGGCGAGCGGATGCATTTCGTTTGACGCTCGGTGAGTCATCGCATCTGAAGCGATTCCCTCTCCCCTAGCAGGGGAGAGGGAGCATGACGGATAGGCCAGCGCGGTTACTCCGGCTCGTCCTCGACGAACGCACGCAGCCGCGCAAGCGCCGCATCCCACTGATCGGAAATCCGGTCGAGATAGCGGCGTGCGTCGGCGAGCCGCTGCGCTTCGAGCTGCCAGAGCCGTTCGCGGCCGGCGCGGCGGCTGCGCACGAGACCGGCATGTTCGAGCGCGCGCAGATGCTTGGTCACCGCCTGCCGCGAGATCGCGCTGCCCTGCGTCAACCGCACGATCGACAGCGGTCCGCCGTCGGCGAGCCGGTTGACGATGCGCAATCGCGTCGCATCGCCGAGCGCGGAAAACGCGCGCGCGGTTTCCGCGGATCTGGCGGCCGCTGCGCGCTTCATGCCGGCAGCGCGAGGTATTTGGCGATCAGCTCGCTCTGATGCGTCCAGCCGCCGTCGTTCGCGGCGAACGCCTGCGCGCGGCGCGCGAGCGGGATGCGGTCGAAACCGGATTCGCGGATCGTCAGCAGGATGCCGCCGTCGCCATCTTCGAGCAGGAATTCGACGAGTGTCATTTCCTCCCGCGAATAATCGGCCGCCGGATCGATCGCGAACGGATGCCAGCGGAACGCGAAGCGCTGCATCGGCTCGATCGCGTCGACGACGATCGCGAACGGCCGGCCGGCATGCGGCGCCTGCAGTTTCGCGACCTCCGGATCGACCTGCGTCGGCACGATGCGGCCGCTCAGCGGCTGCCCGGCGACGAACGGCCCGTCGAAGTCGACGCCGAACCAGCGGCCGAATGACCCGGCCTCGCTGATCGCGCGCCAGACGCGTTCGCGCGATGCGTTCAACAGCACTTTCTTTTCGATCCGATCGGTATTCACATGCAACCTCCTGGTTGCTGATTTATAAGCCGAACGATTTCATCATGCAACCATGAGATTGCCCTTTTACGGACTGGCGCCGGACGCGCGAAGCGACGACGATGTCGCCAGCGTCCGCCAATTCATCCGCCATGCCGACCGAAACCCGCTGCTCGTGGTGCCTCTCGACACCCGAATACATCCGCTATCACGACGACGAATGGGGCCGTCCGCAGCATGATGACCGCGTGCTGTTCGAGTTCCTGATTCTCGAAGGCGCGCAGGCGGGATTGTCGTGGCGGACGATTCTCGAAAAGCGCGACGGCTACCGGCGCGCGTTCGCGGACTTCGATCCGCAAAAGGTCGCGCGCTTTACCGACGCGAAGCTCGAAAAGCTGATGCTCGACGCCGGCATCGTCCGCAACCGCCTGAAGATTTTTTCGGCGCGCACGAACGCGCAGGCGTTTCTCAAGGTGCAGAGGCAATTCGGCAGCTTCGACGCGTACCTGTGGGGCTTCGTCGGCGGTCAGCCGATCGTCAACCGCGTGCGCGGCCCCGGCGACGTGCCGGCAAAGACCGAACTGTCCGACCGCATCAGCAAGGACCTGCTGAAACGCGGCTTCAAGTTCGTCGGCAGCACGATCGTCTACGCATATCTGCAGGCGGTCGGTGTCGTCAACGATCACGTCGCCGGCTGTCCGGCGCGCGGCTGACGGTCTCAAGCCCGGACCCGGCTCCAGCTTGTCGAAGCCATTTCGCGTCGCGATACTGCGGCCGTGAAATCCGCCGCCGCCATGCTGCTCTGGATGTTGATCGCGCTGTTGCCGTTGAACGGTTACGCCAGCGCGAGCGCCAGCAACTGCGCGGCCCGTCATCAACCGCCGGCAATGGCAATGCCGCAGCACGCCGCGCATGCGCATAGGCATGGCGGGATGCAGCCGATGACGATGCCGGCGCATGACGGCTGTCACTGTCCGGCGTCGTGCATCGCGCAATGCGGCACCGGCCTGGCGCTCGGTACAGCGGCCGCCGCTTTCGCCGTCCGCCCGGCACGGACCGAAATGCCCGTGGCGACGCGCACGACGGGCGCCCCGCCCTCCCCGCTTTTCGAACTGCTGCGACCTCCGAAAACCATCGGTCTCTAGGCCGGCGCGCGGCGGCTTCCCGGCCTCCGCGGCGCACGGATATTTCCGTCCGCTGTTTTTCGGAGACCCTCGTGTCCTTCCATCGTCTGATTCCGGCGACGCTGTGCGCGTCGCTGCTGGCCGCCGGCTGCAGCAGCCTGCCGGCCGATCTCGGCCGCGCCGACGTCGCGCGCGAACTGTCGTCGCGCGGCCTGACCATGCCCGACGCCACCGCGCGCGACGACGTCCGTGCGTGGCTCGCCGTGCCGCTGTCGCTCGACCGCGCGATCCAGATCGCGCTGCTCCGCAATCCGCAACTGCGTGCCGAAACCGCGCGGCTCGGTTTCGCTGCCGCCGACGTCTACGAAGCGGGCCGGCTCGCCAATCCGCTGCTGTCGGCGACCTGGCTCGCGGCCGGCGACGAACCGCATGCGCAGCTCACGCTCGGCATCGCCGTCAACTTCACCGATCTGCTGTTCGTGCGTGCGCGCGCGACGATCGCCGATACGCAGTTCGAGCACGCGCGGCTGGTCGTCGGCAACGCCGCGCTCGATCTCGCGACCGACGTCGAGAAAGCGTACCGGCGCGTCGCCGCCGCCGAGCGACAACGGCAATTGCAGGCGACGCTGATGCAGGCCGCGCAAACCTCGGCGACGTTCGCGCAGCGTTATTTCGCGGCCGGCAACCTGAAGCGCCGCGAGCTCGCGCTCGAACAGGCGGCCGCGACGCAGGCGGCGCTCGATGCCGATCGCGCGCAACTGGCGGTCGAGCTTGCACGCAGCGACTTCAGCCGCGTGCTCGGCCTGGCGATCGACGAGCGGCGCTGGACGCTCGCCGAACCGCTGGCCGCGCCGCCCGCGCAAGAAGACGCGCCCGCCACGCTCGTGACGCTGGCGCTCGACAACCGTCTCGATCTCGCCGCCGCGCGCCGCCACGCCGATGCGGTCGCGCAGCGTTACGGCCTGCACCGCAAGACCCAATGGCTGGACGGCGCGACGATCGGCGCCGAACGCGAGCGCGAATACGACGGCGGCGCGCACGGCGGCGCATCGTTCGGCCTGGCGTTGCCGCTGTTCGACTGGGGCCGCGGCCGCCGCGCGCGCGGCGAAGCCGAACTGCGGATCGCCGAAGCCGGAATCGATGCGCGCCGGCTCGACGTGATCCGCGACGTCGATGCCGCGACCGCGCGCGTGACCGAAGCGCGCCAACGCGTCGAGCGTTATCGCACTCAATTGATTCCGGCGCGCGAACAGGTCGTCGAACAGACGCAACGCGAACTCCATTACATGCTGGTCGACATCTTCGAACTGCTCGCCGCGCGGCGCCAGGCCGATCTCGCATACGGCGGCTATCTCGACGCGCTGCGCGATTACTGGCTCGCACGCGCCGACCTCGCGCGCGCAATCGGCCGGCGGCTGCCGGGCACGCCGGATACCGCGAACGCCGATCCGTTCACGCCGCCATCGGCCGCGGACGATGCATCCGCCGCGATGCCGATGCACCCCGAACATCATCCCGCCGCGATGCCGGCGACCGGAGTCGACGATGAACACTGATCTGAACCGCCGCCAGTTGCTCTCGGTACTCGGCGCCGCCGGTCTCGGCGCCGGTTTCGTCCGGCCCGCACGAGCGCAGCACGAAATGCATGCGACGCATGAATCGCATGCGCAGCACGGCGACGCTCCCACTGCCGCGACACCGGCCGGCGACGGCTACCGGCCAGTCCGCACGCCGAACGGCTGGACGCTGCCGCATCGGCTGCGCGACGGCGTCAAGGAATTCCATCTGGTCGCCGAACAGGTCGAGCACGAATTCGCGCCCGGTTGCGTCGCGCGCTGCTGGGGCTACAACGGCGGCACTCCGGGCCCGACGATCGAGGCGGTCGAAGGCGACCGCGTGCGGATTTACGTGACCAACCGCCTGCCGGAAGCGACGTCGGTGCACTGGCACGGCATCCTGCTGCCGAGCGGCATGGACGGCGTCGCCGGACTCAACCAGCCGGCGATCGCGCCCGGCGAAACCTACGTCTACGAATTCACGCTGCGTCAGCACGGCACGCAGATGTATCACCCGCACGCCGACGAGATGACGCAGATGGCGCTCGGCATGATGGGCCTGTTCGTGATCCATCCGCGCGGCGGCGATGCGCTGCCGGTCGATCGCGACTACGCGATCCTGCTGCACAACTGGGCGCTGCCGCCCGGCACGTCGCGGCCCGATCCATCGGTGATGACTGACTTCGATCTGTGGACGTTC
>DASSVA010000351.1:0-3222 GCA_035706385.1 Solimonas sp.
TCGCGACCAGTGCGCCGTCGCCTGCCACGCGGCGATGACCAGACCGCACGATGCCGCGATGTCGCTCGAACGTTCAAGCGCCGATCCTGCGGCGAAGCTCGGCAGCGCACTCAGCGCCTGGGCGCCCAGCGTGCCGACAACGTAAGCGCAAGCCCCCAGAAGCAGAAACCACTCGCCGCGCGACACGCCGTGCCACGCGACGGCGTGCGATACCCGTTTCTCCACATCTCCCCCGACGCGAACCGCTCTGCCGATGCCCGTACCGGACCCCACCTCAGCTTACGTGAATCCGCAACGGCGCCGGGCCTCAAGCGGCAAGCGGCATGCCAGCCGATCCGTGTGCGGTTACGGGCTCGGAGACCGGGGCTCGTCGCGGCGTGACGCCGACGCGAATCCGGACGCGTCCGCTTTCTTGACAAATGAGAATTAATCTCATTAACCTCACGAGACCTCACGCGTCTTCGTGAATTCCGCCAGCGTCAGCGCCAGCACGTTCATCCTCACCGGAGCCGAACCATGCTGTCGCAGATACCCGTCACCGGCGCGCCGTCCGTCCGCCGTTTCGTCCCCGCCCCGCTGCCGGACGTCCGGCCATGATGCCGGCCGTGTTCCTGCTGCTCGATCTGCTCGGCTGCCTTGCCGTGGTGTTCGTGCTGCTGCCGATGTTCGACGTGCCGCGATACCGGCGACGCGACGTGGATTCAAGCATCCAAGGTCGCGCGCCATTGCCGGGCCGACGCGACCATCTGCGCGAGCGCCGCTTCGGTTTCCGGCCACGCGCGCGTTTTCAAGCCACAGTCCGGGTTGATCCATAGCCGTTCGGCGGGCACTACGTCCAGCGCGCGCCGCAGCAGCCCGCTCATCTCGTCGCGCGCCGGTACGCGCGGCGAATGGATGTCGTACAGGCCGGGACCGATGTCGTTCGGATATTTGAATTCGGCGAACGCGTCGAGCAGCTTCATCCGCGCGCGCGAGGTCTCGATCGTGATGACGTCGGCGTCGAGCGCGGCGATCGCCGGCAGGATGTCGTTGAATTCCGAATAGCACATGTGCGTGTGAATCTGCGTCTGGTCGCACACGCCACCCGCCGCGATGCGGAACGCCCGCACCGCCCAGTCGAGATACGCCGGCCAGTCGGCCTTCTTCAACGGCAGGCCTTCGCGGATCGTCGGCTCGTCGATCTGGATGATGCGGATGCCGGCCGCTTCGAGATCGACGACTTCGTCGCGCAGCGCGAGCGCGAGCTGCAGTGCGACGTCCCGCTTCGGCAGATCGTCGCGCGCGAAGCTCCAGAACAGCATCGTCAGCGGACCGCTGAGCATGCCCTTCATTGGACGCTCGGTCAGGCTCTGCGCGTACGTCGACCATTCGACCGTCATCGGCGCCGGTCGCGACACGTCGCCGTAGATCACCGGCGGTTTCACGCAGCGCGAACCGTAGCTCTGCACCCAGCCGTTCTGCGTGAACGCGTAACCGGCGAGCTGTTCGCCGAAGTATTCGACCATGTCGTTGCGTTCCGGCTCGCCGTGCACGAGCACGTCGAGGCCGAGCGCTTCCTGTTTCTCGACGACGCGCCGGATCTCGGCTTTCATCGCCGCGACGTAGCCGGCTTCGTCGAGCGTGCCGGCCTTGAACGCCGCGCGCGCGGCGCGGATTTCCGCGGTCTGCGGGAACGAACCGATCGTCGTCGTCGGCAGTTTCGGCAGCTTCAGCACCGCCCGCTGCGCCGTGATCCGCGTCGCGAACGGCGAGCGGCGCTGCGCATCGCCAGCCTGCAGTGCGGCGACGCGCGCGCGGACGGCCTCGACCTTCGTGCTCGGCGCGCGACGACGGTCCTCGATCGCCGCCGCCGTGGCATGCAGCTCGCGCCAGACGGACGCCTCGCCGTTGTCGAGCGCGCGCTTCAGCAACGCGAGTTCGTCGAGCTTCTGCACCGCGAATGCCATCCAGTTTCCGATGCGCGGATCGAGCTTGTCCTCGAACGAAAGATCGTGCGGCACGTGCAGCAGCGAGCACGACGACGCAATCCACAGACGCTCGCCGAGCACGGCCTTCGCGGCGTGCAGCGTTTTCAGCGCCGCCGCCAGATCGCTGCGCCACAGGTTGCGGCCGTCGACGACGCCGAGCGACAGCAGCTTGTCGTCCGGCCAGTCGCCGATGAACGCGTCGAGCTGGCGCGGCGCGCGCACGAGATCGAGATGGACGCCGGCGACCGGCAGCGCTTTCAGCAGCGCGGCATGTGCGGCGACGTCGCCGAAGTACGTCGCAAGCAGGATCTTCGGGCCGGCACCGGCCAGTTCGCGATACGCGGTCGCGATCGCCTGCGTCCATTCGGGCGGCAGGTCGAGCGTGAGGATCGGTTCGTCGAGCTGCAGCCATTCGACGCCGAGCGCCTTCAATTCAGCGAGCAGCGTCCAATACGTGTTCAGCAGCAGCGACAGCAGATCGAGCTTGTCGAAACCGGGCTCGGCCGATGCGAGCCACAGCCACGTCAACGGTCCCGGCAGCGTGACCTTGATCTCGTGGCCGAGCGCGATCGCCTCGCGCACGTCCGGCAGCAGCCAGCCGCGGTTCAGCGCGAAGCGCGTGTCGGCGCCGATCTCCGGCACGAGGTAGTGATAGTTGGTATCGAACCATTTCTTCATCGCCAGCGCCGGCTGTCCGGCGGTGCCGCGCGCCATTGCGAAATAGCCGTCGAGATCGACCGGCCCGTCAAAACCGAAGCGCGCCGGCGCGGCGCCGACCAGCGCGGTGAGGTTGTGCAGATGATCGTAGAACGCGAAGTCGCCGACGGTGACGAGATCGAGACCGGCATTGCGCTGCTGCTGCCAGTGGCGCGCGCGCAATGCGCGCGCCGCTTCGTGCAGGCCGGCGGCGTCGAGTTCGCCTTTCCAGTGTGCTTCGACGGCGGATTTGAGTTCGCGCCGCGCGCCGATGCGCGGGAAGCCGGGGATATGGGCGATGGTCATGACGGTCCGGATGCGGAATTTCGCGGGATGCTCATGGTCGCGTCCGGGAAAACATGATTCAATCTCAGCGTTTTCCGATTTTCCTTGAATGACATTCATAGGTTCGCCATGACCCGGTCGCCGCTCGAAATCCGCCATCTGCAGACGCTCGCCGCGCTCGCCGACAGCGGCTCGCTGGCCAAGGCCGCCGAACGCGTGTTCGTCACGCAGTCGGCGCTGTCGCATCAGCTCAAGGCGCTGGAGACGCATTACG